>CAYIFE010000028.1:0-6756 GCA_964362605.1 uncultured Candidatus Saccharibacteria bacterium | reverse complement strand
GCTCTTCCGATCTATGTAGCCGGCATCATAGGTGATGTAGGGATCCTTGAAGTCCAGCCAAAACCCGATGCGCTTGGTGGACTTTTCCCACTCATCTTTGTACCGCCACACCGACTCTTTGCATTTTTTATTGAACGCCGCGATGCCGAACGTCTCAATCTCTTTTTTGGATTTCAGTCCCAGCTCTTTTTCAACCTGCAGTTCCACGGGCAATCCGTGGGTGTCCCAGCCCGCCCGGCGCGGCACCGAAAAACCGCGCATGGTCTTGTAGCGCAGTACGATGTCTTTAAAACAGCGCGCGAGCACATGGTGGACCCCCGGCATGCCGTTGGCGGTCGGCGGCCCTTCGTAGAACACGAAGGGCTTTTTGCCCTTGCGCTGTTGGAGTGATCGCTCAAAAACCTTGTGCTCTTTCCAAAATTTCAGCACCGCGTCTTCGATTTCGGGCAGATTGAATTGCTTCGGATCTAACATATTTCGTATTCGCGTTATTACCTCTCGGATTCGCGATATTTGCGATTACTCACTACATTTTTTCCAAAACCGGAATACCAAGCAATCCCAGTCCTGTCTTGAGCACCTGCGCGGCGGCGGCGATCAAATGGAGACGGGCGGCGCGCAGTTTGGCCGGGGCTTTGAGCACGGGCTCGGACTGGTAGAACGCGTTGGCTATTTTCGCCAGTTCATAGAGGTAGCGCGCGAGGTTATTGGGATAATTGCCAGATGCCGCTACTTCATTCACTGCATCGCCAAATTGCACCGTCTTCAAAAGCAGGTTAAAGTCCGCGTCGCTTACAAGCGCCGCACCGGTGTACGCACCGGATTTTGTGCGGCGCAGAATGCTTTTGAGCCGCGCATACGTGTACATGAGGTACGGCGCGCTGTCTCCGCCAAAATCCAGCATTTTCTGCCAGTCAAAGACGATGTCGGAATGCCGGTTTTCCCGCAGATCATTGTACTTGAGCGCGCCGATGCCCACCGCTTCCGCAATGCGGTCTTTGTGCGCGGCGGAAAGCTTCGGGTTCTTTTTTTCAACCACTCCGCGCGCCAGCGCGGTTATCTGTTCCATCACCTCTTCCAGCAAAACCGCCTTGCCGCCGCGGGTGGCAAGTTTTTTCTCGTCCTCGCCGAGTATGAGCCCGTGTTTGATGTGCACGCACTCCGCGCCGCGCAGGCCGATCTTTTCTGCCACCGCGAACAACTGCTCAAAATGGAGCGACTGCTCATTGCCCACGACGTACAGAATTTTCGCCGGCCGGTACTTTGCAATACGGTACGCGAGATTGGCGATATCGCGCGTCAGGTACAAACTCGCTCCGTCTGACTTTTGGATGAGGGCGACCGGCAGTTTTTTATCGTCAAGATCAACGATCAGCGATCCCTCGCTGGCCGTCGCGATGCCGCGCTTGACCAGGCCATCCACCAGCGGCCGCAGGTCTTTTTCATAAAAACTTTCGCCGATGGTCACGTCAAAACGGATACCTAACCGCTTATAGGTGCGGTTAAATTCTTTGAGCGATTCGTCGCGGAACCACTTCCAGAGCGCACGATTTTCATGGTCACCCGCTTCAAGTTTCTTGAACTCTTCCCGCCCCTGCCGCTCCAGCTCCGGCTTTTCCTTCATTTCCTCGTGGAAACGGACGTAGAGCGCTTGCAATGCCGTGACGGGATCTTTTTCGATCTCGGCCCGGTTGCCCCACAACTTATAGGCGGTGATCATCTTACCAAACTGCGTGCCCCAGTCGCCGAGGTAATTCCACCGGATGGTCCGGTAACCCAGAAAATCATGGCCGTTTGCCAGCGCGTCGCCGATGATGGTTGAGCGCAAGTGCCCGAAGTGCATCCGCTTGGCGATGTTGGGATCGGAATACTCTACGATGACTTTTTTACCCCTGCCCGCCGCACCGGCGCCATATCGCTCCTTCAATCTGACGGCCCTGCCCAACTCCTTACGCAGCGTTCTTTTGCTGACCCAAAAATTGACGAAGCCCGGCGGCGCCACTTCTACCTTTTCAAAAAATCCGGCGGTGTCGGCGGCGCTTATTTTTTGCGCGATGCGGCGGGCAACTTCAAGCGGCGGGCGCTTCTCCAGCGCGGCTATCCTCATCGCCACGTTGGTCGCAAAGTGGCCGAACTTCGGATCCGGCGCCGTTTCTATAACAAAAGAAACGGCGCCGGGAAGCGCGTTTTACACAAACTTTGAGATCAGAGCTCGCATGTCCGTGTATCACTAATATATAGTGTATTTTCACTATTATCGCAATCGCGGCTATACTTATTTCATATGACAGTTTTAAGTGAAAACCGAAAAGCCCGGTTTGATTACGCCGTTGTTGAAACCTTGGAAGCCGGCATTGAACTGCGCGGGTTTGAGGTAAAATCGGTCAAAGCCGGCCGGATGAACCTCGCCGGCTCGTACGCGATCGCGCGCAACGGCGAACTGTGGCTTCTCAACGCCGGCATTCCGCCCTACCAAACCAACAACACGCCGGACGGCTACGACCCCGCGCGTTCGCGCCGGCTTCTGGTAAAACGCGCGGAGGTTGCGCGCCTGCTCGGCAAACTCAAGAGCGAGCGATTGACAATCGTACCATTGAAGGTGTATAGTAAGCGCGGCCTCGTCAAACTTGAACTCGCGCTCGCCCGACCCAAACAGAAGAGCGACAAGCGCGAGACGATCAAAAAACGCGAGGCAAAACGCGACATAGAACGAACCGTGGATCGTTAACTATAAGGGGATGACGAGATTCGACAGGAAGCAAGCTCTTTCGACTGCGTGTCGAGTTGCAACACCTCGTAAAACTGTTGCAAAACATAACTGCTAACGGAAACGTTAACCGCGCTCCAGCTTTCGCATTCGCGTAACCTGGAACCATCGGCCTGCAATACTTCGTAGCAGATTCGCCGGTGTTATATACGAAGCGTAGGAACTCCTAGATCGGACTTTTCGCGGGGTCTCCGAAGCCAGTAAGTCCACCCGTTCGCAAGAACTACGCACGTAGAAGTCGAATAGCGCGCTTTCTGGACGTGGGCGCACCTCCCACCATCTCCACACCTTCGCCTTCTCTTAAAAAGAGATTGACACGAGGTTTATCTTTAGGTAACCTTAAGCGCATGAAACCATCATTTGTCGGTCTCAAAGAACTGCGGGAAAATGTAGAAAACTACATTACTGAAGTGGGCAAGGGCAAATCGTTTACCGTCATTCGAAGGTCAAAACCGATATTCAAGATCTCTCCGCCAGAAACGGAAGACGCCTGGGAACCGGTCATTGATTTCACAAAGATACAGAAAGGCGGTGTGCGTATTCACGATATTTTAAAGCGTCTGTAGTCCATGGACGCCATCGAGAAAGCGCTTGCGCGGCTAAGTGAGAAAGAACGCGGCCGCGTGAAAGATGCCCTTGCGCGCCTCGTTGCCGGCGATATGCGCGGATTGGATATCAAAAAACTGAAAGGCCGGGATGACATTTTCCGCGTACGGAAAGGCGATCTGCGGATTTTGTATCGTATCCACGGCGGCCAGTTATTCATCCTCGCCATTGAGCGACGCGGTGAAAAAACATACCGATAGTTTTTCCACGACAGCAGAAGAAAAGCTTTCGCAGGGCTTTGAAAAGCGCTGTAATTTAGAAAGGAATCTTAACGACTGCAACGTTCTTTGGATCGAAACCAAAATTCGTCTTATCAAGATTTTTGATGATGGCATCAAACGCTTCGGTGGCCTCGGGGTCTTCCGTAGTGCATTTTTTCTGCGGACCTGCAATTGAATCACTACTGCTACAAACGGGAGTCAGAGAACCGTGCAAAAAAAGTACGTTCGCATACGCATAGTCGGCGCAGTTTCCCGCTCGCGCATTGAAAACGGCGTTGTCACCAAAGGCGCTGACGCCATTGATAAGATAGAGTTCGTTGCGCTCATCGGCACACGATTGCTGCTTCGCATACGCGATGAAGGGAGAAACGTCCATGTTTGCCACCGCAGAGGTGTTGGTTAGGTACCGATACACAAAAAATGCCACAACGACAATGATAACCGCAACAAAAATGTAGATTGATGCTTTGTTCATGACATACAGAATATCATATTTACCGTTGGCAATTGCCATGTCTGTGCAGTACCTTTTACGCCACCATCCCGTCCCCGTCGTGCATCGCACCACGGGGCGATTTTATTTTGCCTGCATCGACTACGTGGCGATCGTCACAAAGTCGATGCAATGATTGTTTTTATCTCTCCTGCGTGGCATACTTGAAACGAGAGAGACTGTACATTGACCAAATCGCGTCCTGGTTTTTTGAGAACATGTGATCTCTGCGGCAAGCGACGGCGCGTGGCGCGACAGCGCAAGACCGGCAAACTCCGATGCAAGTCATGCTACTCCCTTGTGCGCTACCACAACAGCAAGACGCATGAGGTCTGCTGTATCTGCCAACGGAAAAAGCACGTCTGCACGCGAAGAGATGATTGCGGGGCAGTGTGCGGCCCGTGCCGATCCAAGTTCAGCCCCGAGCGATGCTCCATGTGCGACGAGCTTAAGCCCGTCGTCCTCCGCAGGAAAAACGCGGATAGGGACCCCGTCTGCGCTTCCTGCCGCCGGGCGGAAACAACAGAGATGTGCGACGGTTGCAGACACCGGAAACCGGTTGCGACACGGAAGGAAGACGGAACCGCTCGCTGTCACACCTGCTGGAAACGGGAACGAAAAACAGAGCATACGCGATCGTGACCCATACCGAGAAAAGGCATGGGTCATTTTTTTGGTTGACACCGCGCAACCCATCCGCTACACTGCTAACTGCCGTTGAAGTTGAATATCCAGTGAATATCCAGCAGCAAAAACTCAACCATCAAATCACCGCGCCGCAACTGCGTATCATAGGCGAGCAGGGGGAAAACCTCGGCGTCATGAGCAAAGAAGATGCGCTCAAACTCGCGGAGCAGAAGGGGCTTGATCTCATTGAAGTCGGGCCGAATGCCGCACCGCCCATCGCGCGCCTGATGAGCTACGATAAGTTCCGGTATGAGCAGGGGAAAAAATTGAGAAAACAGCGCGAACAGGGCAAGGGCCAGGAAATGAAACAGATCCAGATAAGCGTCAAAGAGGCGCGGCACGATCTGGAGATAAAGGCGAAGCGGATAGACGAGTTTTTGACGGAAGGGCATCCGGTCTCCATCGTGATGAACCTGCGCGGACGCGAAAAGGCGAACAAGGACTGGGCCCTGAAAAAAATGAGAGAGTTTTTGCCGTTCATCCATGCCCCGTTTACCGTTGCCATGGAACCGCGCTGGGGCGGCCGAGGGTTCGTGATGCAACTCAACAAAAAATGACAAAAAAGAGCTTTGTAACCAGATTCAAAGTGACCGCAACCGGAAAACTGCTTCGCCGCGCCATGGGGCTGGGTCATTCGCGCGCCAAAAAGAGCGGCGTACAGATGCGCCGGAAAGAGAACCAGCGTACCCTGGGCGGCATCGCGATGAAAAAGCTGTCCCCGTATTTATAGCAGTCATTAGTCATACGTCATAAGTTAATTTTTATATGCCCCGAGTCAAACGAGGAACCATTGCGACCAAGAAGCGCGAGCGCCTGCTCAAATATACCAAGGGGTTTAAGTGGCGGCGCAAAACCAACGAACGCGCGGCAAAGGAAGCGCTCCTCCACGCGTGGAGCCACGCTTTTCGCGGTCGCAAAGAAAAAAAGCGCGACTACCGCGCCTTATGGAACGTCAAGATAAATGCCGGCGCCCGCGAAAACGGCATGAAATACAGTTCGCTTATCGCGGCGCTGGCGAAGAAAAATATCAAGCTTGACCGCAAGGTGCTCGCCGACTTGGCCGAACACGAACCGGAAGTTTTCAAAAAAGTGGTGGCGGCCGCACGGTAAAGGCTCCCTGCGCCAAGAGCGCAGGGCATCAGGGGCCTTTGCTCCGATAGGAGCCGGCTCCGCCGGCGATTCGTAATTGCCCTTCATCCCCGCGGCAAGACCGCGGACATTCGGGCGGGCGTAGTAACAACATTCCAACATTCTTGAGAATGTTGGAATGTTATCGAACCCCTTCACGGCGCAAAAGCCTTTCTTTGAGCGCTGTCCCGCGGTTGTAGCCACCGAGCGTGCCGTCGGAGTGAATCACGCGATGGCACGGGACGTTTTTATAGTCCCGGTTTTTGTGCAGGATGCTGCCCGTCGCCCGGTATGCTCGCGGACTGCCCGCCCTGCGCGCCACCTGGGCGTACGTGAGCGTGCGGCCGGGCGGGATGCGGCTGACGATGATGAGCACTCTTGCTGTGAAGGAAGTTGTACGCTTGTCGGAGGACCCGCTTAGTAACCTCATATTTTTTTGGCAAAATGCGCGTGGCATCCGCGTACGAGAACCACGCGAACCCGTTGTGTTCGCGCACCGATATGCGCACCTCGGCCTTTTTCGTTTCCGCCAGGAACAAAATGACCTTGTCGTGGATGCGCTCGTTGCCGCTTTCAAAGGTAAACCGTTCGTAGGCGCGGAAGTTCGGGACCACGCGCAGTTCAGAGTGCTTAATGCCGGTTTCTTCTTCGGTTTCGCGCAGGGCGGTGTCAAAGCTCGTCTCCCCTTCTTCAAAATGGCCTTTGGGAAAATTCCAGTAGTTGCCGCGTTTGTAGAGCAACAAAAACTTTATGCCTTCCTGCGTCCGGCGAAAAATCACAAACCCGGCAACGGTTTGGTGTTTGACGATACGCGGCTGGTGGGTAGGTTGGTGCATAAGTTAAAAACTCCGCCT
>CAYIFE010000027.1:0-6756 GCA_964362605.1 uncultured Candidatus Saccharibacteria bacterium | reverse complement strand
TGGCCGTCCAGGAGGACGAGTTCAAGGTGCGCGTGAGCGACGCCCTGCGGGAAAACTTCAAACCGGAATTTCTGAACCGCATAGACGAGACCATCGTCTTCAACGCCCTGCGGCGCGAGCACATTGAAAAGATCGTTGATTTGCAGATAGAATTACTCAAGAAAAAACTTGAGGGAAAGGAGATAAAGATCGCGGTTGACGCGGCGGCAAAGAAGTATATCGTAGACAACGGGTTTGACCCGGAGTTCGGCGCGCGGCCCTTGAAGCGGCTCATACAAAAAACCATCCTTGACCAGCTTGCTGACAAAATTATCAAAGGCCAGATCAGAAACGGCTCTAAGGTTAAGATCGGCTTTTCGGGTTCCGCAATTAGCGTTGCCGCTTAAAGCCGCCGGTTTGGGGGCGGTGCTGCTTATCGCGCACCTCGGGGGGTTTGCCTGGCCCCTGGTGTTTTTGTACGTTGCCGCTCTGGCGGTTGCCTACAACACGCCGCTGATGCATACGACGAAGTATCTCGCCTCATTCGTCGTGCTTTCCGTGGCGAGCGCGCTCCTCATAAGCCGCGCGCCGGATGCGCGCACAGCCGTGCTCACTGTTTTTCTGGCGACGGTGCTCTGGTACATCCATGCCGGTATCAAGAATTTTTTCTTCATCTATCGCGAACGGTGGCACTACGCGTGCGTTGTCGGCATCAGCTATGAACTTCTGCTGGTGTTTTTTTCCTCAAACCACGCGGGCCCGTTTTGGATAAAAGCCGCGTTCATGTTCGCGGCTCTGGCGTCTGTGTGGCACGAATATATGCGGATACAAACCGAAGCCGAGGGGGGACTGTCCGCACGGTACGCGAGGGTTGGGGGCACGGTTCTCGCGCTTATCCTGGTTGAAGCGGCGTGGGCTATCCAGTTACTGCCTGTTGCGGCGCTACAGGGAGCAAACATAAGCATGCTGGTATTTTTAGTTGCCAGCGGTGCCGTCAGAGGACGGGTGACGGGGGGTCTCGTGCGGTGGAAAATACTTGCGCTCATCAGCATATGCACGTTTTTGATAATCTTTACGCTCCTTGCTTCGTCGTGGGCGGTATAATCCGGCAAGCCGATATCGGTTGACACCACAGAACCCAGCACGTATATTTGCCTTGATGTTGGATTCGGCAAAAATGCGGCAAACGTCATTCCTGCTCATAAAAGCGGCGGTGTACATTAGGAGGGAAGAGCTTAGGAAGAGGGTAGAAAAACTGGCTTTTGCTCTCATAGAGCAGTCATCGGCAAACGACGTGATCGGTTCAATAGGCACTATTGCCGCATTGCAGGGTCTTATTTCCGTTGGCAGAGCAATGTATGAGATTGAGCCCATAAATGCAGATGCAATAATGGCAGATCTTTCATATGCCGATACGGCAATGCGGCAATTTGCCGAATTATCATTGCCGGAAAAAGACGGGCAGGAACCTGAACCGAAGAAATCAGGCAAACAGCAATCGGCAAAAACAGGAAGGGTTGCCGATTCGGAATTCGGCAATTATGACGAGGAATCGGCAAACGATGAAACCATAGACGAGCAGAATGCGGCAAAAGACGATAATCCGGCAAATCGGCAATCGGCAATTCTGGAAAGAATGCGGCAATTTGGAGAAAAAGGGGCAAAACTGAAGGATGTCATTGCCGCATTCCCCGAACACAGCGAGCGAACCCTCAGGTACGACCTCCAGCGCCTATGCGGCCAAGGTGTGCTGGAAAGGATAGGGCAAGGCGGTCCGGCAACATACTATAAAGTAAGGGTTATTTAGCGGCAGACGTAATAAACGGGGTCATTTTTCGTTATACCTCGTAAGTCGCCGACCGGAAGCCGTTTTTGGGTGGTTTATCCACAAGAAGCGGTTGCTGTGGTGGCATCTAAATCTGCTATACTGGTTTTGCTTAGGTGAGGCTAAGCAAGAAGCGCGTGTATTGCAAAATCTCCGTCAGTATTGCCTTTTGCAGTATATCCGTGTAGTATCTTGCCGTTAGCTCGCCTCATAGCGAGATTTTTGTTTTATGCAGGGAATACAGGGGGTTTTAGGCGGTCGTTTGCTGTCAACCAACGAAAAAAAGGGAAAGCGCAAAGGTCGATGAGAAACATTGCTTTCCCCCCGAAAAAAGTAGGTAAATAAGGTCACCATTACTAACACATCACTAAGATTGAAAGTCACAACAACAACGCAAGTATGAGTATCAAGAACGCAATCATTTCAGGAATTGTTTCCGCGGCGACCGTTGTGACGCTTTCAGGATCCTCGCTCGTGCCCGTAGCGTTCGGCCAGACATCGGCCGACTTCGCGACACAGATTACCGATCTGCTCGCCAAAATTGAACTGCTTAAAGCGCAGCTCAATACGGCGCAAGGCGGAACGTCGTCAGCTACCCTTTGCACATTCACCCGCGCCCTCACCGTGGGTACCAAAGGCGATGACGTCAAATGCCTGCAGACGTATCTGACCTCAACCGGCCACTACACCTATTCGGGTGGCGCGACCGGCTACTTCGGATCCATCACGAAAGCGGCAGTTGCCGCATGGCAGAAGGCAAACAGCGTTTTGCCCTCTGTCGGTTATTTCGGTTCACTCTCTCAAGCGAAATATAGCGCCCTCGCCTCCGCAGGCGGCACCACGGGCGGCACGACTGGTGGCACGACTGGTGGCACGACTGGCGGAACGACCGGCGGAACGACCACGGCGGGCACCGGTTTGACCATTTCCTTGTCGCCGGACCAACCGGTGTCAGGGCTGTTTGGCGAATCGTTTGCGAGCCGGCCGTTCACCAAGCTTCTCTTTACCGCATCCTCGGATGGAGACGCGACGGTCAAATCGCTTACGGTTGAGCGCACCGGTCAAGGTAATGACTCCGCGTTTTCGGGTGTCATTGCAGTTGACGAAGACGGTACGCGCATCGGTAGCTCCAAGACCTTCGGCTCCGACCACAAACTCAAGCTCACCGATTCATTTGTGGTAAAAGCCGGTAAGACGCGGGCTATCACCCTCGCGGGCGATTCTGACGCTGATCAGAACGACTACGCGGGCCAGCTCGTCAGTTTGAGCTTGGCGGCCGTAGACGCGGGATCTACCCAAGTCAATGGCACGCTCCCCATGGTGGGGAATTCCATGACAGTCAACAGCACGCTCTCCATCGGTTCCATCACGCTTGCCCGAGGCACGCTTGACCCGGGGACCAGCGTTACCAAAGAAGTCGGCACCACGGGCTACACATTCTCCGGCCTGCGGGCAACCGCGGGTTCTAACGAAGACATGAGTGTGAAGTCCGTCAAGTGGTACCAATCCGGCTCCGCGAGCGTGAGCGACCTCACTAACATCAAGATATTGGCGGGTGACAAGACGTATGACGCCAAAGTCAGCGAAGACGGCAAGTACTACTACGCCATCTTTGACAGCGGCATTGATCTTACCAAAGGCAACTCCATTGAACTTGCCATCAAGGGCGATGTGGCAGCCGGTTCCGGCCGCACCATCAACCTGGACCTCTACCGCTATGCGGATTTGAAGGTCATGGGCAAGACCTATGGGTATGATGCTTTGCCGAGCGCGTCAGAGGTAACCGCATCAGCCGATGACGGCAACTTCCACGCCGCAAACCCGAACTACGACGCATTTGTCGTAACGGCAGGCAACGGCAGCATCTCGGTTGAAAAATCAAGCTCGTTTCCTGATGATCAAATCGCGATCAACCTCGCGGACCAGCCGCTCGGCGCATTTGACGTAACGGTCAAAGGAGAACCGGTCAGCGTCGCGCAGGCGGTCTACCGCATCAGCGCGTGGGCCGGTACGAGCGCGACCGCGTCAACGCAGGACATCACCAACATCAAGCTGTTCAACGAGAACGGCGAAGTGGTGGCCGGTCCGGTTGACATCGCGGCGACCTCGCCCAACGTCACTTTCTCCGACACGGTGGTCTTCCCGATCGGTAAACACACCTACACCCTCAAGGGTAAAATAGGCACCGATTTTGCCACCGACCAGACGGTAGCGGCGTCAACCACGCCGTCCGGTTGGACGACGGTGAAGGGCCAGACCACGGGCAACACGATCACGCCGACTCCGTCGGTGGCGGTCACCGGCGCAACCCAAACGGTCAAGGCCGGAGCGCTCACGGTATCAGTTGATACAAAACCGACTGCACAAACGATAGTGGCCGGCACGGGCTTCAACTTCGCGAACATCGTCTACGATGCGTCCGCCTCCGGCGAAGATTTGCGTATCACGCAGGTTCGCGCCCAGATCGGCACACTCGGTCAGGGGAACTCCGCGGACGATTTGACCCAATGCCAGATGTTTGACGGCGCGACCGCCCTCAACACCGGTAGCAACATTCCGTCCACTACCGACAGCCACGCTTCGGCCCAGGATTACACCTTTACCCTTGACCAGGCATTGATCATTCCGAAGCTGAACTCCAAGACACTGTCGCTCAAGTGCAACGTCGCGGCGACCACCACGGCTCCCGCGAGCAACTACACGTACCTCTGGAACGTGGAAGGAGTTGCGGCTGACACGGTGGTAACCGGCATGACATCCGGCACGGCGATAACCGAGACCTACGGAACCATTGCGGGCCAGACCATCACGGTCACCAACGCCGGCACGCTCGCGGTGGCGCTGGATTCAGCCAGTCCGTCAGTACGGCTGGTAAACGCGAATACCACCGACAACACTGTGTCCGCGTATCGCTTTACCGCGACCAATGAAGGCATTGCGATCAAGCAGGTGCCTCTGATGCTGGGCGGCACTTCGTCCAACACCCCGCAAGACCTCGTAAAGGTTACCTTGTGGGATGGTTCAACGAAGATTAGCAGTGACGTGGTGTTCACCAACGACTTTGCCACGGCAACCATCTCCACCGTCGGGTTTACGATTCCGAAGGACACGGATAAACAGCTTACGATTAAAGCTGACATCTCGCCCATCGGCGTATCCACCGGCGGCAAACCCGGTCATTTGATCCGGGTGGAATTGGACAGCCAGGGGTTTGAGTCGGCTGGTAGCGGCTTATACGGTAAAGGTGCTAACTCCGGTTCCACGATCCGCTTCCCATCTGCCGCATCCGCCAGCACATACACCGCATCAGCAGGCATCCGCATCTTCAAAGCGGTGCCGACTCTGACGAAGATCTCTCTGCCGAGCACCAAACTGGTGAACTCAAACATCCCGCTCTACCGCTTCTCGGTGACGGCGCCGTCAACGGGCAGTGTGGGATTGTATAAGTTCTCATTCACCGTTTCAACGTCATCGGCAACCACGACCGCCATGACAGTTCATGGTTACTCCGATGCGGCGTTCTCGCAACCGGCGTATGGGAACAGCGGACTGCTCAACATAGCCGGCACGGGTAGCGGCGGCGTAGTAAACACCACCAGCTCCATCTTAGAAGTTCTCTTTGACCCGGTGGGCGCGGCAGGAACCGCGGAAGCAATTCAGGTTCCAGCCAATTCTACCCGCTACTTCGAACTGAAGGGTACGGTTGCCGGTGCGACTGCGGCTTCCACCCTTACGGCGAACCTGCTCGGTGATGCCAGCTATAGCGGCGGTACCAACACCGGCGGCGGCAGCACGGCGGATACGTTTAGCGGCACCGGCGCGGGCAACTATGCCTTTGCGACGACTGCGGCAAATGTAGATACCTACACCGATGACGACTTTATCTGGTCTGACAACGCGACCACCACGGCCGGCGTCAGCACCTATGATTTCCTCAACGGCTTCCAGGTGCCCGGTCTGCCGTCAACGAACATGACGTCTGAAGTGCTCACCTTCTAGCATCTTGAGAGGTCGCCCTTGGCGACTTGCTGGGAGAAAAGCAGAAACTGCCCCTCGCTTGCGAGGGGCAGTTTTGTGTCTGCGTGGCGGCGTTACAACGGCAAGCAAAGCATGTTACAATAGATGCATGAATAGAGGTAAAACAATAGGTATCGGACTCGTGTTCGCGGTCGCGCTGTTTGGCATGGGCGGCGTTGTGCCGGCGCGGGCGCAGTCCATAGAGGAGCTCAAGGCGCAGATAGAGCTTTTGCAGAAACAACTTTTTGTGCTCCAGCTCGCCGCCCTAAGCGGGGAGGGCTCGCAGTGCGCGTTCACCGCCACGCTATCGGTTGGTAGCAAGGGAAAAGAGGTGCAATGCCTGCAGAAATATCTCATCGCAAAAGGATATTTGGGACAAAGTTCGGTCGCGAAGGGGTATCCGCAACAGCATCTTGCCACGGGCTATTTTGGCTTTCTTACCAAAGCGGCGGTGGCAAAGTGGCAGAAGGATTACTACATCGCTCCGGTATCGGGTACTTTCGGTCCGCTCTCGCGCGCAAAGTACGCCCAACTGATCGTACCTCCGCCTCCGCCGGAGCCGACCGTGCCCGTTGCGACACCTCCAACAACCGTGCCGCCCGAGCCAGTTTCCGAACCACAGCCGCCCGCCGAGCCGGAAGCGGCGCAAAGCGACCAGTGCAAAACCAGGAACGTGCCGGTTGATTATCCGACCATTCAGTCCGCCGTAGACGCGGCGTGCGAGGGGGATACCGTGCTCATCGCCTCCGGCAATTATGACGGGGGCGTTGCGGTACGGCGCAATAACCTGGTGATCAAATCGGAAAGCGGAGCGACGCAAACGACCATCACGTCGGTGCAAACGCCGGCGTTCTATCTTGCTGACGGAGTAACCGGTGTTGCCATAGACGGTCTCACCCTAACGACGGCGTTTTCCAAGATAGGCATGCAATTGG
>CAYIFE010000026.1:2423-6843 GCA_964362605.1 uncultured Candidatus Saccharibacteria bacterium | reverse complement strand
TGGCGGGGATGAGGCCGAGGTTGTCGTACACGTTTTCAAGCGTAGCGAACTCACCCAGCAATTCTCTCGCGGTTTTTGGTCCGATGCCTTTCACTCCGGGAATGTTGTCGGATGCGTCGCCGACCAGGGCCTTGTAATCAACGAGCTGGCGTGGCATGAGGCCGTACCGCTCTTTCACCTTTTCTTCGGTGTAGACGGTCATGTCGCTCATGCCGGTTTTTACGATGTCGGCGACGATATTTTCGCCGCGCACCAGTTGGAGGAGGTCAAGATCGCCGGAAAGCATCTCAACGCGCACCTCCGGCTCGCCGGCAAAACGCATGGCGAGGGTGCCGATGATGTCGTCTGCTTCAAAACCGGCGGCGGAAAACACCGGTACGCCGAAATGTTTGAATACCTCCGGCGCGCGGATTATCTGCGCGATGAGGTCGGGAGCGGTCGGCGGGCGATGGATCTTGTAGTCATCAAACTGTTCTTTGCGGAAGGTGGGTTCCGGCCGGTCAAAGGCGGCGGCGGCGTAGTCGGGGCGCCGCTCACGGAACAGTTTTAAAAGGATGCCGCACAGGCCGTAGATCGCCTGTATCGGTTCATGGGCCGGTGTGGTGAGCGGCGGCAGGGCATGAAAAAATCGGTGGATGAGCGCATGGCTGTCTATCAAAAAGAGCGTTTTCATAGAGGCAGTATACCAGAGAGCGCGACCGCGTTATACTACATCGTATGTGGAGCGGCATGTTTACGAAGGCAGGCGCCGCCGCGGCGCGGCTCGGTTTTTTGCGCCGGTTGTTGGATCCGCGTCAGCGGTTCCTTTTCATTGAACTGCTTCCCGATGCGGTGCACGCGACATCGTTGCGCGTGTGGCCGCGCGACCGCCGCGTTGAAATAGGCAAAAGCTGGTTTGTGCGCCCGGTTTCCGAGCGACCGCAGGCGATCATGGACGCTCTGCGCACCGCTCTGCGCCGCGCGCGTTTTCTGCGGCGTCCTCTGGCCGTGGTCGCTTTCTCGCCGCCGCTGGGCGCGACCGTGCACACCAGCGCCACGTTGGTGCGCGACGTACCGTACGCTCCCATCAGCGACGGAGAGTTCTGTGCGCACATAAACCGCGGCGTCCGCAAGCTCATTGACAAACATCGCGGCCGCGCCGCACTCAAGACCGGCGTCAGCGAACCGGAAATTTTGCTGACCGATCTCACGCTCAAGGGCGTGCGATTGGACGCGCACCACGTGGTCAACCCGGTGGATTTTACCGCAAAGACCATAGAGCTCCGATTTGCCGCCACTTTCGCGGCGCGGCCGTTCGTGCACGCACTGCGCTCTCTTCTCGGCGCTCGCCGCATTGCGCTATGTGGAGAAGGCGGCGCGTTTTCCGCGCATGCGCTCGCGCAAGGATACGGCGCGGATAGGTCGTTCCTGTTTCTGGAACTGCTCCATGACCGTACGCACGTGTTTATCTGTGATGGCGGCACGGTCGCCTATGTGGACATGCTTCCGTGGGGACTGGAACAGTTATTGACGCGCATTGAAGATGCGTTTGCCGTTGGTCCTGCGGTGGCGCGCCTCATGTACCAGCGGTACCTGGCGCGCAGCGTTTCCGCGCACTTTTTGAGGGAATTTGAGCGTTTGATGACCGGGGAGTGCGAAGTGTTCTTTGCCATGCTCTCCCCGGTCATTTCCGAGTACGAAGTGTCCCAGGCATACCTTTCCCCCCGCTTTGCCCTTCCCGATTTTCTCTCTACTGCGTCGTTTCGCAACAAGGTGCCCGGCCGCGTGCGCATAGGCGTCTGCACTCCCGATCTTTTGGCGCAACGGCTGGGGATAGCCGTGACCGGAGAGTCCCGCGTTCATCCGGCGCACCTGTTTTCCGCGGTCGCTGCGGTTGCCGCATGTTGCTTTTCGCCGCGCAATGCTACACTCAATACGGTGCTGCGCCAGCAGGCGCGGTGGCTCTTGCAGTAAGCATTCTTTCGTACTCGTATGGCACAACGCGCAAAAAAAATTTCTATCAGCAAAAGCGATGAGCCGACGCTCATTGCGGAAAAAGTAATCACCACGGACGCTGACGAAATAGTCCTCGCCGTGCCGCGATTTTCAAAATTGGCTGAGTCCCACGCCGCGCTCCGGCTCATCAAGCGGGAGGCGGAAGCGCTCAACAAGCAGATTGTAATAGAAACGGTGGATAACAAGCTCATTGAACTCGCGAAGGGAATCGGTCTTACCTGCCTTAACCCGTTCCTTGCGCCGCAGCGCCACATCAGCGATATCGTAACCAGCCGCCCGGACCGTCCGTTGGCATCGGAACCGGAGGCTCACCGGCGCCGTGTACCGCTGGTCCACCACCCCGAGCCCGCCGCACAGCTCGTGTCGGAACCGTCTGCTGACACGCCGGAACCCGTTCGCCGTTTGCCGGCGCGCCGACGACTTTTCGCCTTTGTGCCGCGCTTTGCCGTTTCCCGATGGGTTATCGCGGGCGCGGTGGTCGCCGGGATCGCCGTTACCGGAATTGTCGTCACCACGGTTTTGCGGGAGGGGACCTACCACCTCGTGCGCGCAAACACATCTTGGAGTTTTGCGAACACTATTCAGGTGGACACGACCATAGCGAAGGCGGACGGGACTGCCGCGCGCGTACCGGGCCAGCTCTTTACGGAAAAAAAGAACCTCCAGCTTTCGTTTCCCGCCAGCGGCACGAAGTTCGTTGAACAAAAGGCGGGTGGCACGATCACCATTTTCAACGCATACAGCTCCAGTCCGCAAACGCTGGTCGCGACCACGCGGTTCGCCGCTCCCGACGGCAAAATTTTCCGCCTGACGGCTCCCGTGACCGTACCCGGTGCGCAGATAAGCGATGGCAAAATAGTGCCCTCGTCACTTTCGGCAAAGGTGGTGGCTGACAAAACCGGACAAGCGTACAACATTGACCCGACGGCGAAGTTCACCATTCCCGGGTTTGCCGGCACGCCTAAGTTCACCGGATTCTACGCCTCATCCGAGGTGGCCATGAAGGGCGGATTTTCCGGCGTGGCAAAGTTCGCGACGGCTCAAGACATCAAAAAGGCGAAAGAGCAGGCGGCCGCCACGCTGGAAAGTTCTCTGCGCACGGTGGTGCTCTCACAGGTGCCCGCGGAGTTCACCGCCGTGGACGGTTCGTCGCGCTTCAAGCTCCTTGCGAGTTCGGTTGAACCGCAAGCGAACGCGGACGGCCAGTTCAGCGCTTCGGCGGAGGGCGAGTTCTCGGTCATGGGATTTCGCGAATCGGATGTGGTTGCCATGCTGCTTGACCGCGTGAACAGCGAATCCGGAGGCGATTTTGTGCTCAAGGGGCACCAGCTTGCCTATGGCACGGCATCGTTTAGTGCCGCCAACAAGCTGTCTCTAGCGGTTGACTTCAAAGCTGAGCTGACCAAGCGCATAGACCCGGAGCGTCTCAAGCAGACGTTGGCCGGAAAGGCGGAGAGCGATCTGCGGGCGGCGGTGTTTTCTCTGGCGGGACTGGATAAGGTCACCATATCGCTGTGGCCGGTGTGGGCCCGGCGCGCGCCCGCGGATCCGGGCAACATAACGGTCATTGTTGACTAACGCGGACTCTGATGCTAGCATGGGTTCTACATTGAACGTGCGTACACCGCTTTTTTTTCTGTCATCAGCCATACGGTATGCCGGCTAAAGACGTCGTTTCCCACCGCGGCATCGTGGAGGAAGCGTTGCCGGCGACCACGTTCCGTGTGCGTCTTGAAGACCATACGCAGGTGCTCGCGCACCTCGCGGGTAAGATGCGTCTCCACTACATCCGCATTTTGCCCGGGGATACGGTTATGGTAGAGGTGAGCGCGTATGATCGGACGCGCGGCAGAATAGTCCGACGGCTCTAACCCATGAAAGTCAGCGCTTCGGTGCGAACAATATGCAAAAAGTGCAAAGTGGTGCGCCGCGGCAAGCGAGTGTACATTGTGTGCGCCATCAAAAAACATAAGCAGAGGCAAGGGTAGAGTAATCGCGAATAACGCTAATCAAAGAGGTAATAACGCGAAAGCGAACACTATATGCGCATCCTCGGCGTCAATCTTCCGGATAATAAGAAAACCACTGTTGCCTTGACGTACTTGTACGGCATCGGTTTTTCGCTCGCGCGCGACGTGCTTGCCGCGGTGGCCGTTGACGGCAACAAGCGCGCCAAAGACCTGACGCCGGAGGAGGTCAATCGCATTCAGGGATATATTGAAAAGAAGCACAAAGTGGAAGGAGAACTGCGGCAGATAGTCAAACAAAACATCGCGCTCCTCAAAGAGCTTTCCGCCTATCGCGGCACGCGCCACATGCGCCGGTTGCCGGCGCGCGGCCAGCGGACAAAAACGAATTCGCGCACCGTGCGCGGCAATGTCCGCAAGACGGCGGGTAGCGGAAAGCGGAAGGTTGAGCTGAAATA
>CAYIFE010000026.1:0-2323 GCA_964362605.1 uncultured Candidatus Saccharibacteria bacterium | reverse complement strand
TATGGGAAAGAAAAAGATCACATCACAGACGGCGGAGCAGGCGCTCAAGGAAACCGCGTCGGTAGGGGAGGCGGCCACGAAGGCCGCAAGCAAAACTGTTGCCAAGCGGTTTGAACGGGGACGCGTGTACGTCAGCGCGTCGTACAACAACACCGTCATTTCCGTTACCGACGAAAAGGGGAACGTGCTTGCGTGGAGCTCGGCGGGCAGTTTGGGTTTTTCCGGTCCCAAGAAAGCGACCCCCTTTGCCGCGGCAAAGGTCATTGCGGTCCTCGCAGAAAAGGTTCAGAAGTCCGGCCCGTTCACTGTGGACGTGTATGTATCGGGAATTGGCGGCGGGCGCGACAGCGCTCTGCGGACGCTTGCCGGGAAAGGGTTTACCATAACATCCATCAAAGACGTCACTCCCATCCCGCACAACGGTCCGCGACCGAGGAAGGTTCGGAGGGTATAACGATAACTATGACAATGACTATGACAGGGAAAAAAGAAGGCAAACAAGAGTGGAAGTTTCGTCATCGTTATTGTCATCGTCATCGTACTTAAACCCATGTTCAACACCAAAGAAAAAAAGGAACGGTCGCTCGGCGCAAAGCTTTTTTTGAAGCCCACGCGCTGTTTGTCGCCCAAGTGCGTTACCATCCGCCGTCCCCAGCGGCCGGGCGTGCACAGCAACCCGCGGCGCTCGGTGTCTGAATTCGGTCAGCAGTTGCTTGAAAAACAGCGGTTCCAGTTCAGCTACGGTCTGCGCGAGGCGCAGATGCGGCGTTTGTTCAAGGATGCGCTCAAAAATCCCGCGGTCACCGGCGATGTGTTCATGAGTTTGCTTGAGCGGCGATTGGACAACGCAGTGTTTCGCGTCGGTATCGCACCGTCGCGTTCGGTCGCGCGCCAGCTCGTTTCCCACGGGCACATCATGGTGAACGGCCGGCGGGTGAGCATCCCGTCATACCGGGTCGCGGTCGGCGACGCGATCACCATACGGCCGCAATCGGCCACCCACAGCGCGTTCAAGGACCTCAAGGAGCGACTCATGCAGTACGCGCCGCCGTCATGGCTTTCGGTGAACCCGGAAAAAGCGGAGGGAACGGTTAGTGCGCTTCCGAAGGATTTTGACATTCCATTTGACGTAAACATGGTTGTTGATTATTATTCAAAAGTTGTAAAGTAACCATGTACACGAGAACTTATGCGCCTTGACCTCTTAAACGAACAAGTAGCTATCAATACCGTTTCCGAATCCGCGACCAAGGGCGTGTTTGAAATAGAGGGTTTGTATGCCGGTTACGGCACCCCCATCGGCAACGCCTTGCGGCGCGTGCTCCTTTCGTCCCTTCCGGGCGGGGCTATCACGCAGGTGAAAATAGTCGGCGCGAACCACGAGTTTTCAACCTTGCCGGGCGTTGCGGAGGATGTCGTTGAAATAATGCTCAACCTTAAGCGCGTTCGCTTCCTTCTCCACACCAACGAGCCGCAAACCTTGACGCTGAAGAAGAAAGGCGAAAGTACGGTGACGGCCGCGGACATCAAAACGAACGCGGACGTAGATCTCATCACACCCGATCTTTTTCTGGCCACCCTCACCGAAAAATCCTCCGAGCTGGACATGGAACTTACCGTAGAAAAGGGATTGGGGTACGCCTCCTCTGAAATGCGCCGGAGCGAAAAATTGCCGATAGGGGTCATCGCGTTAGACGCGCTTTTTTCGCCGGTGACGGGGGTGAACTTCACCATAGAAAATATGCGCGTTGAGGATCGCACCGACTACAACCGCCTGCGCCTTTCCATTGAGACCGATGGCAGTATCACTCCCTCGTATGCATTGAGGGAAGCAGGGAAAATTTTGACGGAATCGTTTGCTAAGGTGGCTGCCATTGATGCCATGGCGGTTCCCGCGTCCGCTCTTTCTTCCGGAGGCGAGAAAACAGCCAAGAAAAAACGGGCGGCGAAAAAGTAGTGCTATTGCGATGAGAAAGTTCCACAAAATTGCCAGCCGCCGGCGCCTGTTCACCCGCAATCTCGCTCACAATTTGGTGAAGAAAGAAAAGATAGAGACGACCGTAGCGCGCGCAAAAGAAATAAGGCCCATCGTGGAGCGGCTGGTCACCGCCGCCAAGAGGGGAGATCTTGCCGGCATGCGCCGGATCCGCAGGGTGCTCCCCGCGGAGAGCGCCCGGCACCTGTTTCACGAGATCGCACCGCGGTATAAGGAACGCCACGGGGGGTATCTGCGCATCACCAAACTGGGAAGCGTGCGCATGCGCGACGGCGCCCCGAAGGCGCGCGAGGCATGGACGACGTGGCTCATGTCGCCCGAGTCCGA
>CAYIFE010000025.1:0-6897 GCA_964362605.1 uncultured Candidatus Saccharibacteria bacterium | reverse complement strand
GACCATACTCAAAGTCGTGCGCCTGCCCATCGGCGGGTAAACTTCCATCGCCGACTTTCGATTTTCCCGTGCGATAGATTATTTCCGTCCCCCACCGGTCGGACTTCTCCCAGTACTTTTTATCAATGAGCGCGGGCATGAGCAGTTCATGCGCGTCGATAGCGTACATCTGCTCGCGGATGATGCGATTGATGTTGGAGAGCACCATCATGCCAAAGGGCAGAAGCGAATACACACCCGCTGACGCTTTCGCGACAAAACCGGCACGGACGAGCAGACGCGCATTCGCGGTCTGCTCCCCTTCCGGATCATGGCGGGAGGTCTTGGCAAATATTTCGGATTGACGCATAAAATTGACTTTAGCATTGTACCACCACGCCTCAAATAACAAAAACGAGTGAATGATACTCGTCTTTGTTATTATTTCATCGCTACTTCCGTCTACGGGGAAAGTTTTGGAGACCCTGAAACCTCGCGAAGCGGGTCACAACGGAAAACCAATCGCGTCTGGTCTTTAATAGTAACAGTTTGGCCGTCGCTCCAATGGTTCGGATCGTCCGGGTGCACGATTGACTTACCCTTCTCATGCATCCAAAAAGAAATATCATCTCGCTTCCGATAACGAACATCGGTATTTGGTTGACCAACAAACATGAACCAATCGCCAACCTGAAGGTCTCTAAAAGGGCTTTTCTCAATATCTTCCGATGACCCTAACTATTCCTTCCCCTCCGCCCTTGCTTTTACCGCCTTTTCACGCATTTGCCGCCAGTGCTCGGCTATACGCCCAACATCTTTAAAACGTTGTTCTTCAGAGTTTTGCTCTTGATTGTTTGCTGTGGGTAAAATGTTTTCCATGTACCGTAAGCGTTGATGTGTTGCTTTAAAACAACTTTACCACATCCCGCACCGTTATTACAACCATCAACAGGAGCAGGAGCGAGAGCCCGATGGCGTTGGCGACCAGTTCCCCGCGCACCGGCAGGGGTGAACCCTTTATCTTTTCTATCAATAAGAACAGCAGTCGTCCGCCATCAAGGGCAGGAATCGGAATGGCGTTGAGTACGGTGAGGTTTAACGAAATGAGAGCAATGAGCTGGAGGAGGTAGACCAGCCCGAACTGGGCCGTCTGCTGGGCGACCGAAAAGATGCCGACCGGTCCGACAACGTTTTCAAGCGCCGCCGATCCGGTAAAAATGCCCGCGACAAGATTGACCAGCGCGATGGCTATTCCATAGATGATCTGTCCCGAAACAATAAACCCCTGCCAGAGCGCGACAAACACCGGAGTGCGGGCGATGCCGGTGTCGGTGATGGAAATGCCCAGCGCCCCTTCGCCCTCGGGAGGAGTCATGCGCGGGGTCATCGGCACGGTATTCGTCTGTCCGTCATGAACGAAAGAAATGTCTACCGGAGCGCCGCGCGACGCGTCAACGAACGCGATGAAATCGGCGGTTTTCTCAAACCCGAGGATCTTGTCGCCGCTCGCCATGCCCGCATGTGCCGCGGGGCTATCGGGAGAAACCGTGCCGACGATGACCGCGTTCGGCACGCCGATGGCATACACGGACGCCATAATGAGAGCACCGAACAGGAAGTTCATAACCACGCCGGCGACAATGATGGCGGCGCGTTTTGAAACCGGCAGGTACGCAAAACTTCTGCTTTTCGCCACGGCCGTTTCCGCGGTCAATTCCGGTTTCTCGCCGTGGATCTTGACGAATCCGCCAAACGGCAACAGATTGACGCTGTAGAGCGTCTCGCCTATTTTTTTTGAAAACAAGCGCGGGGGAAACCCAAGCCCAAACTCTTCCACGAGCAATCCAAAGAACTTTGCCGCCGCAAAATGCCCGAACTCATGGATGAGGATGAGCGCCGATATGCCGATGATGAGCAAAAAAATGGTCATGGGCGACTATTCGCTTATTTCCTGCAATTTTTTCTCCAGCGCGGCCTCTATCTCCCCGTTGATCTTGTCTACCATATCCTGAACCTGTTTCTTGTAGGCGAATTTCTGGTTCTCGCTGATGGCTTTCTCTTTCAGAGCCGTTTCAATGCGCTTGTTTGCCTCATCGCGGGCCGCGCGCACCCTGATGCGCGTTCTTTCCACCGCGCTTTTTACCAGCTTGCCCAGCTCTTCACGCCGCTCGTCAGTGAGCGGCGGCATTTTGAGCCGCACGGCAGAGCCCTCTACACTGACCGAAAATCCCCGCTGCGCCTTTTCAATGGCCTTGGCGATGGCCGGAGTCGCGCTTTTGTCCCAGAGGGTCAAAAGCATTTCCTTCGGCCCGGAGACGCTTATGGTGCCGAGTTGTTTGACCATCAATTGCTCTCCCGCGTACTCAACCGGTATGTTTTCCACCAATTGCGGCGATGGCCGGTTGGTGCGCACACCCGACAGCTCTTGCGCGAGCGCGTGCATGAGCTGACCAAACTGCGCCTGTACCTGTTTGATATATGCGTCCATAGTGCGTTCGCTGATGCATCCATCTAATCACACCTGTCACAATTTTGACAGCGCCGCCTCCAATTGCAGTTTCTTGTTGGTAGGATACTGTCGCATGAGCGCGTGGCGATGGAGCAGTTCGCGCAGAACCGCCGCGTTGACCAACGGTTTGCGCATCAAGCGTTTACACAGGTGGTAGACCAACGCATCCGCAAGCACTTCTTCCGCAAAGGCGTCTTTGAGTATCTGGCTACGCTCGCGCGCACTGCCGGCGGCAAGAATCGCTTCGGCAACCTCTCGCGCACGCGCATACGCCGGTTCCTCCGTCCCGCCATCTTCTGCCGGTATATTGAAGTATATCTTCTGGAACCGCGAGGCCAGCGGCGCAATGAGCGACTGCCAATCATACGCAACGAGCAGAAGTAGCGCATGTTCCGGGGGCTCCTCGGCGATCTTGAGAATGGCGTTTTGTGCCAGAGGGTTAAGCGCGTCAGCCCGCATAACGATAAGGGTGCGCCGCGGCGAGACAACCGGCTTCTGCCACAAAAAATGCGTTATGGATCGAGCGGCGGCGATGTCTCCGGCTGCCTCCGGCAAAAGAACGCTCGCATCCACCTGCATACTGCCGTCTTCCCACGCATGCCGCTCCAAAAACCCCGCCAGCATCCGCGCGAATTTCTGCGCCGCGGGAAGCGACGGCCCGAAAAAAATATAGCCATGGGACAAACGGTTGTTTTTGACGAGCCGTTCAAAATCCTTGGTAAGGTCAGCAAGGGAAGCCATGTTTTGCAGTTACCGTTTGTTGAGCAGTGTCTTCTTATACACATCCAGGTGGTTCAAGATGAGCCCCGTTCCCTTGGCAACGCAAAAGAGCGGCTCGGGAGCAAGGTACGTAGCCACCCCCGTCATGCGCTTGAAAAATTCGTCCAGATGCCGGATTTGCGCACTTCCGCCCGACAGGACTATCCCCTTTTCCATAATGTCGGCAACGAGCTCCGGCGGAGTCACATTGAATACGTTCTGTACGCTCGCGGCTATATCAAGCAGGTGCGGAGTGAAGGCCTCGGCAATTTCATTTGATCGGATGACAATGTCTTTGGGAAGTCCGGAAACCAGATCGCGTCCGCGCACCTCAAACTCAAGCTGGTCCTTGGTCACCAGCGCCGACCCAATTTCTATCTTGATGGCCTCGGCGGTCTGTTCACCGATGGAAAGCGCGTACTTCTTTTTGATGTAATCAATGATCGCCTGATCAAACTTGTTTCCGGCAACGCGAAGCGACGTCCAGCTCACGATACCACCGAGAGATACCACGGCCACCTCCGACGTGCCGCCGCCGATGTTGATGACCATGTTGCCCGAATAGGCGTTTATGGGAATTCCTGCACCCAGCGCCGCGAGAATGGGTTCCTTGACCACGTAGGCCTCTTTGGCTCCCGCTTCCCGCGCCGCATTGATGACCGCGCGGCGCTCCGTCGCTGTGATGCCGGCCGGCACGGAAATGACGATCTCCGGCCGCACAAGGTTGAACGGACCGATCGCCTTGGCAATGAAGTACTTGAGCATCGCCTTCGTGATGTAGTAGTCGGCGATCACACCGTCTTTGAGAGGCCGGTACGCGGTGATGTCCGCCGGCGTCCTGCCGATCATGTCCTTTGCCTCCCGCCCGACGGCAAGCACGCCGTTTTCCGGCACCGAGAGCGCCACGATGGTGGGTTCGTTGATGATGAACCCTTTGCCGGGGACAAACACGATGGTGTTTGCCGTCCCGAGGTCAATGCCAATTTTACGGGTGAACATATGCGGTAAATTTAAAAATCAAAATGAAAAATGATTGAGTCCCACAAAACCCGCACGCGGGTTTTGTGGAAAACCGAAACTTTGCACTTTGCACTTTGCATTTTCATATTTTGCGGCGGATGTCCGCTCCCAGCGCCCGTAATCGCTCATCAATAGCTTCATACCCGCGATCTATTTGCTGGGCCTCCTCTATGGTGGTCACTCCCTTGGCAACCAGTCCGGCGATGAGAAGCGTCGCGCCCGCGCGCAGGTCCAAGCCCGCCACCTGCGTGCCGTGGAGCACCGATGGCCCTTTGATGATCGCGCGGTGGGGATCCAAAACAGTAGCTTCTGCGCCCATTTTTTTCAACTCGTCCACGTATCGTAACCTACCCTCAAAGAGGGTGTCAAAGATGAGCGAGGCGCCGTCTGCTTGCGTCGCGAGCACCCCAAAGGGTGATTGCAGATCGGTCGGCAAACCCGGGTAGGGACGCGCTTCTATCTTTGCCGCTTTGAGCGCCGACGCGGGGCCGTTGATGAAAAGGTCCTTGCCGCGCAATTCCCACACCACTCCCATCTCGGAAAACTTGGCGAGCGCGGCTTCCATGTGGTCGCTCACCACGCCGGTGATGCGCACTTTGCCTCTCGTCGTAGCCGCGAGTACGGCAAAGGTTCCCATTTCTATGGCGTCATTGACGACTCTGTGGCGCACGGCGCCGGCGCGCGCGCTGACGGGAGCGCTGACGGTAATGGTGTGTGTGCCGAGACCGCGTATGCGCGCGCCGAGACGCTTCAAAAACGCGCCGACGTCGGCGACGTGCGGTTCGGTTGCCGCAAGTTTGATGGTGCAGGGGTGGTTCGCGGCATAGAGCAAAACGTTTTCGGTCGCCGTGACACTAAACTCGCGCAGGGTAACCGCCGCGGCAGTGGGCCGTGCGAGGCGGATGCGGTAACGTCCGCTCCCCGCGTCAAACGCGACCTCGGCACCCAGCGACCGGAACGCCTCCAAATGGGTGTCTATCGGGCGCGTGCCGATGTGGCATCCGCCGGGAGCGACAAAGGTTGCCTCGCCAAAACGAGCCAACAGCGGCCCGACGAGCATAATGGAAGATCGTATGTGCGCCACGAGCCGCTGATCAAGGCGCGCGGGGTCAATGTCGTCGTTGATGATTTCAATGGTGTGGTCAGAAAGCCATCGCTGGCGGCTCCCGATGCTCGTAAGGAGCGCGAGCATGGTAAACACGTCTCCGATGCGCGGCACGTTGGAGAGCACGCACGGCGCGCGCGTGAGCAGAGTCGCCGCGATGATCGGGCTC
This sequence comes from uncultured Candidatus Saccharibacteria bacterium, assembly GCA_964362605.1. Classification (GTDB taxonomy): domain Bacteria; phylum Patescibacteriota; class Minisyncoccia; order UBA6257; family 1-14-0-10-40-38; genus CAYIFE01. Next base: position 1,356 of record CAYIFE010000025.1, on the reverse strand, counting down.
GCCGCATTTTTTGAACCGGCAACAGCGATGGTCCCCTCAAGCTTTTTCCCCCCGTTTATGATGAATTGCATCGCCGTCAGTATAGCATGGGACTCTCCTCACGCGCTGTCGCGGGTTTTGAAGTAGAGAAACACCGTCATCGCGGCGCCAAACAGATCATAAAACAGATCGCCCATGCTGTCGGTAAGGCCGAGCTGGGCCCGCGGAAACGTGTTGTGCAGAGCAAACACTTCGTCAAATCCGAACTCAAAAAATTCCCACAGTACGCCGGTGAGCGCGGCTAAACCGAGTGTAAATAAAACAGTTGCCAGAGGGTGCCCGCGCAGAGGAAAAAAGTTCGGATGCCGGCGTGCGGCATACAAAAAAACGCACACAACCCAGGCGCCGCCCAAAAAGTGGAGCGGTTTATCAACCCCCGGCACGGTGAGGTACCAGCCGAAAACAGTCGCGAGAAGGTTGACCGCGAAAATACCGCCGAGCAGGGCGGCAATGAATCCGCCCGAGGAAAAGATCCGTGCCATTTACCGTTTTGACCACTGCGGCGCGCGGCGCGCCTTCTTGAGCCCGAATTTTTTCCGTTCCACCTTGCGCGCATCGCGCGTGATGAAACCGGCGCGGCGCAGGCGTTTCTTGAGCTCGCCGTCGTGGGCGACGAGCGCTTTTGCGATAGCATTGCATACCGCGTCCGCTTGGGCGCTTATCCCGCCGCCGGAGACCCTCACTGAGGCCTGCAGAGCGTCTGTTTTCTGCGCCAGTTCCAGCGGCGCGGTCACTTTCTGCTGATGCTTGTGCATGACAAAATATGTCTTGTAGTCGCGGTCGTTGACCGTGATGCCGGTTCCCCTCTCAAACAAACGGACGCGCGCCACCGCCGTTTTGCGGCCGCCAGTCGCCTGAAGGTAGCGTTCGCGGACGATCGGTTTTACCGGTGCCTTGGATATCGCCATAGCTACAGTTGAATGGTCAGCCGTTTGAGGCGCGTCGGGCGCAGGCGATTTTTTGGAAGCATATTGTACACCGCATGTAGCAGCACCGCCTTCGGGGATTGCTCAAACGCGGTCTTAAAATTCTTCTCGCGCAGGTGACCCATGTACCCCGTGTGGCGATAGTATATCTTTTGAACCGCTTTCGCGCCGCCGATGGTTATCTTTGATGCATGGATGACCGTCACGCGATCCGTGCCGGAAAGCCGCGGAGCATACGTCGCGCAGTGTTTGCCCTGCAGAATGCGGGCGATGTTTGAAGCGAGCCGGCCAAGCCGCTGGTTGGTGGCATCAAGAGTGTGTTCCATAGTTTGATGGGTGTTCCATGTGCGATATTCGCTTTCTGATTCGCGATATTGGCGATTACTTCACG
>CAYIFE010000024.1:0-6971 GCA_964362605.1 uncultured Candidatus Saccharibacteria bacterium | reverse complement strand
CTCGGAGAGGGCTGGGGCAAACGGGTACCGTTCAATTCATGCAAAAAATTGACCGTAGTGAGTATGATTTTCGCAACCGCAACGGGTTCCTACAAAAATGCTACTGAAACCCCTCGTATTCGCGCATCGTCAGTTGCGAGTCAATCTGCTTCATCGTTTCAAGTGCGACCGAAACCACGATAAGCAGAGCCGTGCCGCCGATGGTGAGAATCCGCACGCCGGTGATGAGCTGGGTAACGTTGGGCAAGATGGCGACCAGACCCAAGAATATCGCGCCGAAGAGCGTCACCCGCCGCGTGAGGTGGCTCAAGAATTCACTGGAAGGATCTCCCGGGCGGATGCCGGGAATAAACCCGCCACTACGCTGGAGGTTTTTGGCGATCTCTTTAGGATCAAACGTTATGGCCGTATAGAAATAGGTGAACACGACGACGAGCGCGAAGTACAGCACGCTGTAGACGACCTGGTTGTTCAAAAGCTGGGACACGAAGTCAAACACCGTCTTGGAAAGATCGGGCGAGAATATGGAAAGCATCTGCGCGAAAAACTGCGGGAACAGCAGAATGGAAATGGCGAAGATGATGGGAATGACGCCCGCCTGGTTGACGCGCAGAGGCAGGTAACTGGTGGCGCCGCCATAGACCTTGTTGCCGCGGATGCGCTTTGAATACGAGACCGGAACCTTCCGTTCGCCCTGGTTCACGAACACCACGCCGGCAATGATGATGACGGCGAGGATAACAAACGCGATGTACGTCGGCACCAGCGTCGCATCAAACGAAGCAAACGCCTGCTGGAGCGTGGTGGGGATCTGGCTGACGATGCCGGCAAAAATGAGCAGTGACACGCCGTTGCCGATTTTGTATTCCGTGATGAGCTCGCCTATCCACATGAGCACGACGGAACCGGCGGTAATGATGATGACGTTGCCGATGATGGAGGCAAACCCCAGTTCACCCAACACCCCCTGCGACTGCAGGAGTTTTAAAAAGCCGTACCCCTGTAGCAAAGCGATGGGCACGGTGAGATAGCGCGAGTAGCGGTTGAACTTCGCGCGGCCGACCGCCCCCTCCTCGTAGTACATCTGCTTCATGGACGGGAATATCATCGTCAAAAGCTGCATGATGATGGTCGCCGTGATGTACGGCCCGACGCCAAGCATCATAATGGAAAAGTTAGTGAGCGCACCACCGGAAAAGATATTGAGAAAACCGAAGAGCTGGTTGCTCTCAAAGAACGAGCGCAGGCGCAGTACGTCTATACCCGGAATGGGAATGGCCGCGAGCAAGCGGAACACGACGAGCCACAAAACCACCATGAGCACTTTGTTGCGCAGGTCCGGGATTTTGAATATTTGCAGGAATCGTTCCATGTGTTGCTCTACGAAATACGAATTGATACGAATATACAAAATTCTATCTACCTTCTATTCCCTACTTTCTGCTCTCTATTCTCCCTCCCGCTTCCTCTATCTTTTTCCGCGCGCTCGCCGACACCGAGACCCCGAAGAAGTTCAGCGAGGTCTTTGCCGTTCCCCCGCCAAGAATCTTCACGCCATGCTTGATAACACCGACAAAACCCTGTTTGTGCAGTTCCTGCGCGGTAACCGCTGTGCCGGAAAATTTCTCCAGATCACCAAGATTGATGACGGCTGGTTTTTTGTGTAGCGGTTTGTTCTTAAAACCACGCAGTTTGGGCAGGCGTTGGATGAGATCGCGTTCGGCGGGGCGTATCCTGTGGCCGGCGCGCGATTTTTGCCCCTTGGTGCCATGGCCGGAAGTCGTGCCGCGCTTGCCGCCGCGACCGACGCGGGTCTTAGCATACGTCCGCGCGTGCGATGGTTTAAGGTGGTGAAGTTGCATGGATGGAAATTTAAAATGCAAAAATCAAAACGAAAAATTATGGGGTGCTGATAGCGTGATTACCACCCGCCAACGTTTCATTTTGCAATTTTTCCTTGTCATTTTTATTTTTGCTTTTTGCGCTTTTAATTTTTTTCAGCGCTTCTATGGTTGCCAGCGCGTTGGTGAGCTTGTTTGGCGTCCGCCCCAGGCATTTGGCGGTGATATCTTTGACGCCAGCCATGGAAAGCACCACGCGCACCGCACCGCCCGCGACCAGCCCATGTCCCATTTTTGCCGGCTTGAGACGCACCTGCGCGGCGCTGAACTTGGCCCACGTCTCGTGCGGAATGGTGCGCCCGTCCAGCGGGACCGTAATGACATTCCTTTTTGCCGCGACGCGCGCTTTTGCCACCGCCTGTTGGACATCCAAACCCTTTGCGATGCCCGCTCCCACCCTGCCCTTTCCGTCGCCGATGATGACGGTTGCGCGAAAACGGAAACGCTTGCCGCCGGCGGTAACACGGGTGACGCGGCGCATGTCTAATACGCGATCCTTAAATTCATCCTTTTGTACGAAGGCACGCGGGTGCGCGCCGCCGCGGCCCCTCCCTCCGTGCTGTTGTCGTTGTCGTTCCATATGACGTGTGTGCTACAGCTGCAGTCCTCCCTTGCGCGCTCCTTCCGCACACGCCTTCACGCGCCCGTGGTACTGGTAACGCCCCTTGTCAAACACAACGCTTCCAATATGCTGTGCTTTTGCCTTTTCCGCAAGCAGTTCGCCGGCACGAAACGCCTGTTCGGTCTTCTTCAGTTTTGTATCCGCATCCCGCGAGGAAACGCTCGCCAGCGTCACGCCGCGCTCATCGTCAATGAGCTGAACGTAGAAAGCGCGGTTACTGCGGAAAACGGAAAGTCGCGGCCGCTTTGCCGTGCCAAAGATCTTCGCGCGCGTCCGCCGCTGTCTGCGCTGTCTGCGTTCATGTATGGTATGGACTAATTTCATAACTTTCTATTTCTTTCTATTTCTTTCCCTCCCCCGCCCCAGCCACTTTTTTGCCCGCCTTGCGGTACACAATCTCTCCGACATAGTGAATGCCCTTGCCTTTGTACGGCTCCGGTTTGCGAACCTTGCGGATCTGCGCGGCGGACTGGCCGACGAGGTATTTATCCGCGCCCTTCACGGTGATCACGTTTTTTTCAACGGTAACCGTTACGCCTGCGGGCGGAGTGAACAGTACCGGGTGCGTGAAACCGACATTGAGCTCCAGATTCCCTTTCTCCATGGCCGCTTTGAACCCGATGCCTTCTACCTCCAATGATTTTGAAAAACCCTCGCGAACGCCCGCGATGGCGTTTCTAATGAGCGACGCCGTGGTGCCGATGTTGGCGCGCGTTTGCGCATCAGAGCCGGCTCCGACGACATGTACTCCATCCTCTGCCACAGAAACATTCACGTTTGTCAGCGCGGGAACGCGCAGTGTCCCCTGCCCGCCTTTAATCACCACCGCGTCGGAAGCGGCAGTAACGGTGACTCCCTCCGGAACGACGATAGGTTTTCGCGCAAGTTTACTCATACTAATTGGCTACGAAATACGAATGTATACGAAAGTACGAAAAAGAAGAAAAGATTTGGTTTAATGATTTCGTATATTCGTACATATTCGTAGTTCGTAGAGATTTTACCAGATCTCAAACAACGCCTGTCCTCCCGTCTTGGCTTTTTTCGCCTCGTTATACGTCATTATTCCCTGCGGGGTTGAAATGACACCCATCCCATGCCCGTGCCGGACGGGAAAAATTTCGCCGGCGCGCTTGTAGACGCGCAGAGATGGCTTGCTGATGAACGTCAAACCCTGAATAGCGCCCTGCCGGCTACTGTCATAGCGAAGTTTGATCTCTATGACCCGCTTGGGAAGGCGTCCCTTCTTTGCCACGCTCTCAACATACCCGTGTTTTGCGAGCAGTTCCGCAATGGCCATGCGCATGTTTGAAAACGGCACCTTAATGAACTCGTGCCGCGCCTGCTGGGCATTCTTTATTTTGATGAGTAGATCGGTATACATACATTTACATTCGCATGTGCCTATTCGCTAAGGCTTTCGCATACTACCATGAGGCCTTTTTTACGCCCGGAATTTCGCCGCGGCCAGCCATTTCGCGGAAGCAAATGCGGCACAAACCGAAATCGCGCATGAAGCCGCGCTTGCGGCCGCAACGGAAACAGCGCCGCACTATGCGGGTGGAAAACTTCGGTTTCTTCTGGGAACGCGCGATGACGGATGTTTTTGCCATAGTTAATGCTTTTTCTTCGCGGATTTCTGGAACGGGATGCCTATTCCGCGGTACATTGCCATCGCTTCTTCTCCACGCACGACCCGCACGGGAACAAACGTGATGGAAACGCCGAAACTGACCTTGTTCGCCTCGGCGGCGATCTCGGGGAATACTATATTTTCTTTTATACCGATGGTCAAGTTGCCGTTCGCATCAATGTGGTGCGGGTCAATGCCGCGAAAATCCCGCAAACGCGGCAATACGATCTTGGTGAGCCGTTCAATGAAATGCCGCATGTGTGCGCCGCGCAATGTTGCGGCAAGACCCACGATGGCCCCCTCGCGCAGTTTGAAACCGGAAATGGATTTTTTAGCCGGTCGCGGCGCCGGCTTCTGGCCGGCCAAGAGCGCGAAATCGGAAATCAATTGCGGCAAAATTTTATCCTTAAAATTCGGGAGGGCGGAAATTCTGCCAATACCGGCATTGACCACGACTTTTTCAATTTTTGAATACTTCTTTGTTTCCATACATTCGTATATTTGTAGCCCTACATGGTTGCTTTGCACCGTTTGCAGAAGCGCGTTTTCTTATCGCCTTCGCTTCGCACACCCGCGCGGACGCCCGTGTCGCAACTGGCGCAGTAGAGCATCACGTTGCTCGCCGAAAGCGGACGCGGCACAAGAATTGACTCTCCCTTTTCGCCTTGCCGCTTCGGCCGGCTGTGTTTTTTGTACACATTTATTCCCTCCACGGCAATGCGCGACCGGCCGCGTCCAAAGGAAAGCACCTTCCCGGTCTTGCCGCGATCCTTTCCCGCCCGTATGTACACCGTGTCGCCTTTCTTTATGTGCATGTCTGTGTATGTATTTGCGTTATTACTCCCCTCATTCGCGTTATTCGCGATTACTCATACGATCTCTTCCGCCATTGAAAAAATGGAATCAAATCCCTTTTCCTTGAGCTCGCGCGGCAGCGGCCCGAATATGCGCGTTGCCTTCGGATTCTTTTTCTCGTCAATGAGGACGGCGGCATTGTCGTCAAAGCGCAACAGTGAACCGTCCGGCCGCCGGATGGCGTCCCGTGTCCGCACGATGACCGCCTTAATCACATCTTTCTTCTTTACGGCTTTCCGCGGTTCTGCCACCTGGACTGACGCAACCACGATATCACCCAAACCGGCGTAGCGTTTCCGGCTGCCGCCGAGGACGCGAAAGCACCGCACGGTCTTTGCTCCGGAATTATCGGCTACTTTGAGAATGGTTCTCTCTTGGATCATATGCTTCGCTTACACGATGCAAATATACGAATGGATACTAATGATACGAATATCATACAAATCAATTTGATTTTTCTTCTGCGATCGCTGATCGCTGGCCGCTTTCCATTTTTTTCACCACCTTCCACCGTTTGGTGCGGCTGAGAGGCCGGCTCTCTTCAATGACAACCGTATCGCCCACCGTGCACCGCGCACCCTCATCATGAGCCGCAAAATGTTTGCGCACGTTGTACGCGGTCAAATAGCGCGGATGCCGCTTTTTGTACGCGACTTCCACGATCACCGTACTCTTCATTTTTGCGGAAATGACCGTTCCGGTAAGTGTTCTCATGGCATTACGCAATTTTATTCTTCGCCGCATCAGCGCGCAGGGTCAGCATCCGCGCAATGTATTTTTTCATGCTCGCTATTTCGCGGACATTTTTTATTTTTCCGGCCGCCAGATCCTGCCGCAACTGCCACAACTTATCGCGGCTTTCGGCGAGTTCTTTGGTGATATCCGCCGCCGATTTGTTTTTTACCTGTTGCAGAATTTCCTTTCGCTTCATAGTTTTTTAGAATGCCGTGGTTACGGTTTGGCGACTATTCTCGTTCTGACCGGCAATTTGAATCCGGCGAGGCGCAGGGCTTCGCGCGCAGTGGCGGCCGGCAAACCGTCCACTTCAAACAGCATCCGGCCCGGCTTTACCGGAAACACGTAATGGTCTACCGCGCCCTTGCCGCCGCCCATGGTTATTTCGGGCGGCCGCTTGGTAATAGGTTTATCGGGGAATATCCGTATCCACAGCTTGCCTTCGCGCTTGACGTAGTTGCTGATGGCTCGGCGCGCCGCCTCAAGCTGGTTAGAGGTGATCCAGGCCGGGCTTTCCGCTTTCAGCCCAAACGTGCCAAACGCAAGCGTGGTGCCGCGCGTTTCAACAAGTCGGGAGAGCGACCTCCCCTTCTGCCATTTCCGATGTTTTACTTTCTTTGGGATAAACATGACTCTGGTTACTGGTTGCTAGTTTCTCGTTACTAGTTCCTGGTTTCTAGTTCCTGATTCCTCTTTTTTTTCAAACACCTCTCCTTTGTAAATCCACACCTTTACGCCGACCGTGCCGTATAGATTAAATGCGGTCGCTTCGCCGTAATCAATGTTCGCCCGCAAGGTCTGGAGCGGCAATTTGCCGGCAGAGAGCTGTTCGCGCCGTGAAATTTCATTGCCGTCCAGCCGCCCCGACAGTTTGATCTTTGCCCCCTGCGCATCGCGATTGCTCATGATGAGCTCCAGATATTTTTTAATAGTCCGGCGGGCGCGCATACGTTTTTCAAGGTCCCAGGCAATGGACTGGGCAAGGTACTGTGCGGAGATCTCTGACCGCTTGAGCTCGTCAACCGTGAGCGAGATGGAAACCTTCGCGCGGTTCGTTTTCCGCTTGCGCATGAGCGCCTCCAACCGCTCCCGGATGGCCTTGGAAACCTCTTCAATCCCCTTGCCGCCGCGGCCGATGACAAGTCCGGGACGTGCGACTTTCAGAAATATCTTATACACATTGTCAGTGCCGCGTTCTATGTCAATGCGAACGATGCCGGCGGGC
>CAYIFE010000023.1:0-7071 GCA_964362605.1 uncultured Candidatus Saccharibacteria bacterium | reverse complement strand
GGCGTAACTACCACTGATGTTAAGAGAGGAGTACGCGCTTAAAACTGCGGCCGAGGTGGAAAAGTGCTGATTTCCTTGGCGTTCCAAGGAGTGCCTAATGCTAGCATATCTCGATATAGTATGTCAAGTAGAAAATTCTTGCTTGAATAGATGATGGACTCCTTAATTACTGATAGTGATTATTAACATCGATAATTTCAATAGTGTCGCTGTCACGGAAAATAAAAATAGCCCGGTATTTTTGGTCAACTCTGAAGCTCCAAAAATTCAAATGTTTTGGTTCAAGCAACTCTACTTCTAGGCCCGGGTGGCGAAGATTCGCTTTGAGAAATCTAATTTGCTTGTCAAATTTTATCTCCAACGTATGCTTCGTAAGGTACGCACTGATGTGAGGATGCAGTGGCAGAATTTTCATACTCTCAACTTACTTTTTGAAGTAAGAGGATCGCATCAATCCTTTTCCTAAACTCTTGAGAAATTCTTTCTTGTATTTGCCGATCTTTTCAAATTCGCTCAAAATTCTCCTCGTGCTTCTTATGGGCGGCGGACTAAAAAAATCTCCTTCAATGAAGCGCAGGATAGAGTCGTAGGCGTGTGCCTTTCTTTTGAGTTCGCGATACCTCACCTTAGGTAAAGTTATGGTGGTCATGGTAGAGCTATTTTACCTATATTCCACATTCAAATCAAGCCCCGAAATTCCGCTTGCGGCGGGAGAATTCGGCAAGCGCGCCCCGCAATTGAGCGGGGCCGAAATCGGGAAATAGTTCCGGCGCGAAGTAGAGTTCGCTGTAGGCGGACTGCCACGGCATGAGGCCGCTGGTGCGCTGTTCGCCGCTGGTGCGAATGACCAGATCGGGATCGGGAAAGTCGCGGGTATCCATGGCCTGCGAAAGCGCGCGTTCGCTCACCTCACCTCCCTCCTCGCGCAAGCGGCTCACCGCGCGCAGTATCTCGTCGCGGCCGCCGTAGTCAATGGCGAGCCCGAACGCACCGGCGGTAAACTGTTTGGTTTTTTCTTCCAGCGCGGCCATGCGCACGGCGATCGTTTTTGGCAAGCGGTCCTTGCGGCCAAAGTGGCAAAAACGGATTTTCTTCTCCAAAAACTTCCTTTCAAACCGATCCATGGAGCGTCGGAACAGCTGCATGAGAAAGTTCACCTCGCGGTCGGCGCGCTTCCAATTCTCGGTTGAAAAACCCCACGCGGTAAAGTACTTCACTTTCAGCCGGAACGCTTCGTCCAGCAGATCCACGATGTTTTGTAGCCCCTGCTCGTGGCCCTTGAACACCGGAACGCCGTGTGCCTTTGCCCACCGCCGGTTGCCGTCGGGAATGAGAGCAATGTGCTGTGGGATAACCGGCGCAAGTGCGGGCGTTACTATCTCTCTGGCGAGGTGCTTCCAAGCGGCAAGTTTGTCGGAAACATAACTGCCTTGCCGGATGATGAAAAATCCATCAAACGTTCCCGTCGGTTGTCGCCACGAGAATTCAACCGACCGCACGCTGGCCAGGCGCGTGCCGCGGTAGCAGGCGTCTAAAAATTCCTGCAGTTTTGCCCGCGGCCCCTGCGCGACGACGCGCACGCCGCCGTCTGACAGATTTTGCGCACAGCCGGAAAGACCGAGCTTGTCCGCGGCCTGTTTGAGCGAATGGCGAAACAGCAGTCCCTGCACACGGCCAAAGATGGTGATGGTAAGCTGCTGTCCCCCTTCCGACTTCCTCTCGGGCGGGCGCTCCGGGCCGCTAGGCCAAGTCGTACCCGCCCTGCGAAGAGGTCGGAAGGGAGGTGTGTCGTTGGGGATATATGCACGCATATCTATCGCTAACTCGCGCCGCCGCTCAAAGGTTTTTCCGCAACCGGCGCAGGCAAGAGGCGGTGCGCGGCATACGCGCTCACCACGCCGATGATCGCTCCGGCGACAACGTCAAGCGGCCAGTGAACACCGACAAACACCCGGGCGACCGCAATGAGCGCGGCGGCGGCAAAAAACCATATCCCCCACCGGCGGTTGAGATACAAAAGCGCCATGGCAAGGGTAAAGAAAATAGCCGCGTGGCCAGAGGGAAACGCCGGGGAATTCGGCATCGGAATGAGCGGCTCCAGAGCAAGGGCGATCGGCGGCCGGTCGCGGTCTACCAGAAACCGCAACAGCTGGGTAACGATGCCGTAGGAAAGCGCGACGGAAAAGAGCGGGAGAACAGCTACATACAATCGCTTCTTCCAGTTTCGTTCAAGCACTACAAAGAGGATGAACGCGGCGACTACAACATAGGCGAGGTAGCGGGCGAAAAAAATTCCGACGATATCTAAAAACGATGAGGCGCGGGCGAGAGAGAAAACAGCGGTGAAGAGGGATTGGTCAAAAGACATAGGCGGCTACGAACTACGAATGGTTACGAAGGTGCGAATGGATCTTTCGTATATTCGTACATGTTCGTAATTCGTAGAGAATTACCTTCTCACGAACGGCAGAAGTCCCAAAAACCGCGCGCGCTTGATGGCTTGGGTGAGCAGGCGCTGGTGACCGGCGCAGATGCCGCTGTAGCGCGGGTCAACTATTTTCCCCTGGCCTGAAATAAACCGCTTCAAAAGTTCGGCCTCCTTGTAATCAATGACTTTTATGTTTTGCGAACAGAACATGCACTGGGTCATAGACGGTTACTTATTTGCATAATTAGTATGCATGAGCATATTTGCATCGCACTGCTAGAACGGCAAGTCCTCCTCTGCTTTTGCCTCTTCGCCGATGTCTATCGTCGGAATATCCTGCTTGTCCTCGCGCGCGGGCGCATCAATACCCTGCGCCGGCGAGCCTGCCGGAGCGCGCATGCCCGCTCCGGCAGGACGCGGCCCCAACTGGATGCGCTCGGCAATGATCTCGGTTGTCCGTCGCTTCTGTCCCTGCTTGTCGTCCCAGCTGCGGGTCTGCAGACGCCCCTCCACGAGCGCGATACTGCCTTTGGTCAAATACTGGCTCGCTATCTCCGCCTGCCGGCCCCACACCACGATGTTATGAAACTCGGTTGATTCCTGTTTATTGCCGCCCTTATCCTTCCACACGCGGTTGGTGGCGAGCGAGAAGCTGGCAACCTGCTGACCGGAAGTCGTTGACCGCAGTTGCGGATCGGCGGTGAGCCGCCCGAGGATGAATGCTTTGTTTAAATTCATGTTTTTCTCTACAAATTACGAACTTGTACGAAATTACGAATATCTTACTCGGGTTTTCTGTAAAATCAATCTTTTTCGTATATTCGTATCAATTCGTATTTCGTAGCCTACTTGAGTATTTCCTCCAACTTCTGCTCCAGCGCCTCGTTGGTGAGCGCTTGCGGTTCCGGCACCACCTCCGGCTTCGAAGCTTGTTCAATGCGCTCCGGCTTGGCGGATGCGACCGCCGGTTTGAGCGGAGATGTGACGAGGAGCGAACGCAGTACAGATGCCTCGTGCTTAAGATCACGTACGATCTGATCGGCTGTGTCTGGAGATGCAACAAACTGAAACCAACCGAAATATGCCGAAGGGCGTTTCTTAATGGGATACGCGAGCTGAATGAGCGCAGGCGCACGTTGACTCGCCGGCTCTATCCCCCGCGCCTTTAACACGTTCACCAGCGCGGCGCTCGCGTCTTCGGCGACGCCAAGATACGCGAGCTCATACTCGCGCAACCGCTCGCCGGAATCGGTTTCCCTAAACGAAGGCATGGTTATTTGCTGTTTGCCGGCAAAACCGTTTGCGCGGGCATCTCGCCGCCGACCTCTTCTTCCAGCGGCTCGGTTTCCCTCTCCCACGCAATGCCAGTGCCGGCAGGTATCAGGCGGCCGATGATGACGTTTTCCTTGAGGCCGCGCAGTTTATCAAGCTTACCTTCAACCGCCGCATTAATCAAGGCCCGCGGCGTTTCCTGGAAAGAGGCCGCCGAGAGGAAACTCTCCGTTGAGAGCGCTATTTTGGTGATGCCCATCAGCATCTGCTGGGCCTTTGCCGCCGTTTTGCCGGCGCGCTTAATGGCACGGTTGGTCTCCAGGAAAACGGACTTTTCAATGACGTCTCCGCGGACGAACGTCGTGTCGCCCGGCTCAACTATTTTCACCCGCGAGAACATCTGGCGCACGATTATTTCAATGTGCTTGTTGTTGATGGCCGCGCCTTCGGAAAGGTAAATCTTCTGCACTTCGCGGATGATGTACTGTTCCACCGCGCGACTGCCCTTGAGCCGGAACAGTTCGCGCAGGTCCAGCGCTCCTTCACACAACTGGTCTCCCTTGGCCAGCCGGTCGCCGGTTTTTACAAACAGCCACAGTGAGCGCGGCACGGGATACTCAACGATCTTTTTGCTCCCCTTCTCCTCGCCGGTGATCTGCACCTTGACCACCTTGAGCGCCCCGCGTTCCTCAATGCCGACCACTTCACCCTCTTCTTCAACCAAAAATCCTTTACCCTTGGGCGGGCGGGCTTCAAACACCTCTTCCACGCGCGGCAAGCCGTGCGTGATGTCCGCGCCCGCCACACCGCCGATGTGGAACGTCCGCATGGTCAGCTGGGTTCCGGGCTCACCGATGGACTGTGCGGCGACCACGCCGACCGTCGCGCCCGTCTTGACCGGCTGGTTGTAGCCGAGATCAAAACCGTAGCACTTGGCGCAAATGCCGTGCAATGTCTTGCACGTGATGGGCGACCGGATGACGGCGGATGCAACCTCGCTCGCCTCAATGGCCTTCGCGGTTTTGCGGTCAACGATCTCGTTCGCTTTGACGATCGTTTTGCCGTCTACCTTGATATCAAGAAGCGTCGTGCGGGAAAACAGCCGGTTGGCGAACGAGTGTCCGAACTCCAGCCCTTCTTTCCGGTGGATCTCAACCCCCTCTTTCGTTCGGCAATCCTCCTCCCGGATAATGATGTTCTGCGAAACGTCTACGAGCTTGCGGGTGAGGTAACCGGCCGAGGCGGTCTTGAGCGCCGTGTCTGTAAGCCCCTTGCGGGCGCCGTGTGTTGCAATGAAATACTCCAGCACGTTGAACCCTTCCTTATACGAGGATTTAATGGGCAGTTCTATCGTCTCGCCCTGCGGGTTTTGCACCAGTCCTTTCATGCCCATCATCTGCGACGGCTGGGACCAGGTGCCGCGCGCGCCGGAATCAATGATGGAGTACACCGAGCTGTGCGGATCAAGCGCGCCGGGCACTATCTTTTTGAGCTGGTCGTTGGCGCGCTTCCATATCTCAATGACCCGTTCGCGCCGTTCGTCGTCGGTCAGGAGCCCTTCCTCAAACTGTTTGCGTATGCGCAGTTCCTCCTCTTCGGCTGCGCGGATGATGACGCCCTTCCCCGCCGGAACGATCAGATCGTCCATGCCCCAGCTGATGCCCGAACGCGTCGCGTAGGTAAAACCGATGCGCTTGAGCGCGTCAATGAAATCCCTGATCTGGTCGTTGCGGTAGCGGCTGATGACCTCGCCGACGATGCGGGAGAGTTCTTTTTTGACAATGAGTATGTTGACAAAATCAAACCCTTCCGGAAACACCGAGTTAAAGATGAGCCGCCCGATGGTGGTCTCCAGTTTTTCTTCGGGAGAAGATATTTTTACGACGGCGTTTATCTCAATAACTCCGTTCTCATACGCCATCATCGCTTCCGTTCTGCCGGAAAACATCTTGCCCGTTCCCGTCGCGCCCTCTTTTACCTTGGTGAGATAGTAACAACCCAAAATAATGTCCTGGGTGGGCGTGATTATTGGATCGCCGACCGCGGGCTTGAGCAGGTTCAAGCTGGAGAGCATTATCTCGCGCGCCTCGCGTTGTGCCTCAATGGAAAGCGGCAAGTGGACGGCCATCTGGTCGCCGTCAAAGTCGGCGTTGAACGCGGCGGTGCCCAGCGGCGGAATCTGAATGGCAAGGTCTTCAATGAGCACGGGTTTGAACGCCTGCACCCCCAGCCGGTGCAGGGTCGGCGCGCGGTTGAGCAGCACCTTGCGGTCCGCTATAACCTCTTCCAATATGGCCCACACCTCCGGCGGCGCCTGCTCAATGAGGCGGTTGGAGTTTCTGATGTTGTGCGCGAGACCGCGCTCAATAACCTTGCTGATGACGAACGGCTTGAACAGTTCCAGCGCCATTTTTTTCGGCAGGCCGCATTCGTCCAGCCGCAGATCGGGGCCGACGACAATAACCGACCGCCCCGAATAGTCCACGCGCTTGCCAAGCAGGTTCTGGCGGAACCGTCCCTGTTTGCCTTTGAGCATGTCCGAGAGCGACCGCAGCGGCCGACGCTGGGCCGACATCTGCTGACTGCCGAGGCGGGCGGAATTGTCTATGAGCGCGTCAACGGCTTCCTGGAGCATGCGCTTTTCGTTGACGATGATGACCTCCGGCGCCTTGAGTTCCATAAGCTTTTTGAGCCGGTTGTTGCGATTGATGACGCGCCGGTAAAGGTCGTTCAAGTCGCTCGTCGCGTACCTGCCGCCGTCAAGGGCCACCATCGGCCGCAGGTCGGGCGGGAGCACCGGCAGAACGGAGATGACCATCCACTCGGGGCGCAGGTGGTTCGCCAAAAACGACTTGGCGGCCTTGAGACGCCGGAGTAGCCGCACTTCTTTGAGCGGATCGCGCAGAATAGCGAGTTGTTTTTCAAGGTTGACCACCATTTTTTTGAGATCCGTTGAGGCGAGGATCTTCTGCACCGCTTCGGCACCGCTACCTGCCTCAAACACATCGCCAAACCGCTTGGCCAAGCTGTGGTATTCAATTTCGGCGAGAACCTGGCCGACCGCCAAGTGTTCCAGCGTCTTGCGCACCTCCACCATCGCCGCCTTGAAATCTTCGGCCGATACGCCTTCGTCCGTCACCGTCTTCTTGCGCGTCTTGAACTCTTTTTCAAGATCGGCTAGCGCGCGCTGGCGGTTTTCCTCGTTCACCGCGGTCACAATGTACGCGGCGTAGTAAATGACGCGCTCCAGCTTGGGCATTGGCACATCAAAGAACAGCCCGATTTTGGACGGCACGTTCTTCAAAAACCAGATGTGCGTGACCGGCACCGCCAGTTTGATGTGCCCCATCCGCTCGCGGCGCACGATGGCG
>CAYIFE010000022.1:0-7160 GCA_964362605.1 uncultured Candidatus Saccharibacteria bacterium | reverse complement strand
CGGGGGGTATCAGCGCATGGAGTTTTTCAAGCAGTGTTTCCAGTTCTTCTTTTTCCCGCTCGGGCGCTTCAAGCGGCTCTTCAAGGAGTTCACTCATATGCTAAACTATACCACATGGGGCAGTGGCTGAAAACGTGGCAGGCGTGTCTGCGCGACAAACGTTTTCTCGCCGCGCTTGCGGGCGCGCTGATCTTTCTCGCCGCCGGCATCGCGTCAACCTACTTCGCCATCATTTACGCGACCGAGAGTGCGAGCAATGCGGTCACCGACATCATCTTGAGCAACATTCCCGTCTACGACATTGACGGTATTTTCATCTACGGGCCGGTGATCTATTGGATCGTCATCGGACTCTACGCCGTAGCAGAGCCAAAACGCCTGCCCTTTGCCCTCAAGAACATCGCCGTTTTCTCGCTCATACGATCGGTGTTTTTGACGCTCACGCACATCGGGCCGTTCCCCGAGCGTGCCGTCACGGCATTCGCGCCCGACAGCGTCATCAGCGTGTTTACCTCCGGTAGTGACCTGTTTTTTTCCAGCCACACGGGTTTGCCGTTTCTGATGGCGCTTGTGTTTTGGCAGAACAAGCGCCTGCGGATATTTTCCATCATCGCGTCGTTGTTTTTCGGCGCGGTAGTTTTGCTCTCACACGTGCATTACTCCATAGACGTGTTCGCGGCGTTTTTCATCACCTACGCCATTTTCCATATCGCCGAAAAGCTTTTTGCAAAGGATCGCGAACTGTTCCGCCAGGGCCTGCGGCATTAGTGCATGGAATCTTCCCTCGTTTCGTACATTCAGCAGTATGGGTACCTCGCCATTTTTTTGGCCGTGTTCTTGCCCGAACTGGGCATTCCCAATCCTACGCCGGTTGAGCTGGTTTTACTCATCGCTGGTTACCTGGCGGCGCGCGGCGTGCTCTCTTTGCCGCTCGTACTCACTATTGGAGTGGTTGCGGACTTTTTAGGTGTACTCGTGCTTTACGGCGTCTTTTATATGTTTGGCCGGACGCTGGTACGACGCGCCCCGCGATGGCTGCCGGTTGATGTTTCTGCCATAACGGCGGCCACCCGTAAAATTTCTCACCGCGGCCGGTGGGGGTTTCTGCTTGCGCGCTTGGTTCCGTATGCGCGCAATTTTGTCGGCAGCGGCGCCGGATTATTCCAAGTGCCTCCGTATCTCTTTGTGTCCCTCATGCTTGTTTCTTCACTGCTGTGGGGCGTCGGGATCCCGCTCGTCGGTTTCTTTGCGGGCGAACGGCTTGACCTTGCCGCCTCGTTTTCTTCAAGCGGCGTGCTTGCGGTGGCGGTTATTCCGCTCGTTGCGGTCGTCGTTTACGCCGCTGTGTTTCTGTACCGGAAGTTTCATCGGCACCGCACCGGACGTGTGATATAATCGCACCATGCGATTTTCAGTCATCATTCCGGCGCACAACGAAGAAAAGCTCATCGGTGTGGCCATCCGGGCGCTCGCGGCGCAAACAGTATCCCGCAGTGCGTACGAAATTATCGTGGTAAACGATACGTCGGCCGACGACACCGCTGGCGCGGCCCGGCGCGCCGGCGCGGACATCGTGGTGGAAGAAGCGGAGCCGGGCACCAACTTTGCTCGCCAGCGCGGCGTGCGGGAGGCGCACGGGGACGTTCTCTGCTTTTTGGACGCGGATAACATCGCTCCGCCCGACTGGCTTGCCCGCATTGAAATGCATTTGCAAAAGCCGGGTGTTGCGCTTGTATCAGGCCCGTACGACTTCAGTTTTACCGGCCTTTTGCGCACCGTTGACCGCATCTACATCCGTCTTGTCATAGATCTGGTGTCGCTCCTGCCGGTGTTTTTCGGCATCAAGACCGCGCCCATCATGGAAGGAAACTTTGCGGCGTGGCGGTGGGCGATTGAAAAAATAGGCGGTCTGCCGCCTCTGCGGTTTTTTGGCGACGGCGCGGCCATCGTCCGTCTCATCACCGCAAAAGCCGGCACGATCGTCTTTGATCTGAATCTCACGGTACAGAGCTCCAAACGCCGCTGGCAGTCGTGGGGGTTTATCCGTTCGCTCTACCGATACAACCGCGCGTTTCTCATGGTCTATTTCAAAGGTGAAAAGGCGTACGATACGCTCAACCGTGAAAGTGAGAAAGCGTTGGGTATGATGGTTTCGAGGGTGTCTTGACATCTCTGGTATGAGTACCGTATAACAGAGGTAGTTCCAGACAACATTCCCCATGAGGTGATGCGTGTTTTCCCGTTTTTCGGACGCGTTCTGCAGGAAGTTGCGGCAAGCGTATCGGCTCCGCGACGATCCGATAATCCACTGCGACCTCATCGTCGCTCTTGGTTACGGGTTGCTCAAGAATGGCAATTTGCCCGACGCCACCGTGAGAGCGTTCTGGCGCGCCAGCGCGCTCGCGGCCGCCCACCCGCGGGCAACCGTCGTGCTGGTAAATCAGAACTACCTCGGAGACGGCACCCGGGAAACGGAGCGTATGCGCAAGCTTGAGCTCGTGCGCCGCTCGCCGTTTTCCGAGCGCATCGTTGTCGCGCGCACCCCGTGTGTTAATAGCATCGGCGAAGCATGGGCGGTGCTCGCGGAAACGATTTCGCGCGGGTTGGACAAGCGCGATGTCGTCGTGGTTTGCGACGAAGCGCACATGCGCAGTGTCAAGCTGATCTGGTCGCGGGTGTTCAGACAGTCGCGCATCATGCTTTCCAGCATAGAAGCGTGGTGGGAGAAGGAGCACATCCTGCCCTTCTGCCGTTCGCCGTGGCGCTGGTTCTTTTCAAACATCGTCCGGCACGCGTTTCTACGCGTTCTCGGATTGTCTCTGATGATGCGTCTCCATCAGCCCGTCGGCCGCTCATAACCCCCCATGCTTTGCGTGGGGGCTCATATTATTCCCTTCCGTCATTCCCTTGAACAAGGGAATCCAGTTCAAATTATGGTACTGGATTATCTGGTCAAGCCAGATAATGACAATACTTTTTCTGTCATTCCCGACCTGATCGGGAATCCAGTTCAATCAGCTACGGACGGGCACGCAAGTCCGATAATGACAATACATTTCCAGTTCACATTTGATACCAAACTATAAATATGTTTTACTATACATAGATTTCACATGGAACCTACTGCTGTTAACTCCGGGCCGGGATTTGCCAACCTCGGCATCGCGCCGGCCATCCTGACCGCCCTTGACCGGCTCCGATATACGGAACCGACGCCCATTCAGCGCCAGGCAATTCCTCCCGCCATAGAAGGCAAGGATGTCGTTGGCGTCGCCCAAACGGGCACCGGCAAAACGCTCGCGTTCGGCATCCCGCTCATCCAGCGCCTCATCGGCACTCACGATCGCGCGCTGGTGCTTTTGCCGACTCGCGAGTTGGCGCTCCAGGTGGACGAAGAACTGCGAAAAATTGGCCACGGACTCGGTCTTAAAACCGCCATCCTCATCGGCGGAACGTCGCTGTATCCGCAAAAACAGGCGCTCGCACGGGCGCCGCATATCGTTATCGCCACCCCCGGCCGCCTGCTTGACCACCTGGAACAGCGCACGGTAGCGTTAGATAGAACGCGCATGCTTGTCCTTGACGAAGCCGATCGCATGCTTGACATGGGCTTCATGCCGCAGATAAGCCGCATTTTGCAGGCGGTGCCCAAAGACCGGCAGACGATGCTTTTTTCGGCAACCCTGCCGCAAGAAATTATGAAGATCGCCTCGGGGCACATGAAACTCCCTCTGCGCATTGAGGTCGCTCCGCCGGGGACGACTGCCGACAAGGTAAGTCAGGAAATTTTTATTGTTGAAAAACATGCCAAACTTCGCCTCTTAGAAAAGGTCCTTTCCGATTACCGCGGTTCCACGCTCGTGTTCACCCGCACCAAATACGGTGCCAAACGGATAACCCGCGCCGTTTTGGCCATGGGCCACCGCACCGCCGAGATCCATTCCAACCGTTCGCTCAACCAGCGAAAAGAGGCACTGGAAGGTTTTAAAACAGGCCGGTATCGTGTGCTCGTGGCGACCGACATCGCCGCCCGCGGCATTGATGTAAAAGATATTGAGCTCGTGCTCAACTACGATCTGCCGAGCCACGCCGAGGACTACGTGCACCGCATCGGGCGCACGGCGCGCGCGGGAGCGCAGGGGCATGCCATTTCTTTTGCCGCTCCCGAAGAACGTCGCGCCATCCGCGACATTGAACGGCTCATCCGCCGGAGCGTGCGTATCTCAAACCTTCCTGTCAACCTTCCGCCCGACCGGCATTTCCCGCAACCGGCCCGCGGACCATTGCCGCCGCGGCGGCAGGCAAGCCCTCGCCACACGAGACCTTCATTTGGCACGCCGCGCGGCAGATCCGCCCGCCCGCGCAGTTACTGGCTACCGTCGTAACTTCGGCCGATTATTTGCCTGATTTTATTTTGTTGAGGAGCGTTTTCACTTTCTCCAAACTTTCGAAGTCGTGGATGGAAACGGGGAGAGTGTTTTTGTCTATCTTTCGCAGTGCCGCGAGTTTCTTTTTGAGCTCTGCGGGTGGCGCCACATCGCTCTTGGTCAAAAAGACGTGAGTCGGTCGCTGGACGAGTTCTTTGCTATAACTTTCCAATTCATTGCGGACCGTTTCGTAATCGCGCGCGGGATCTTCCGATTCTGCGCTGACGAGGTGAAAAATAACCTTCGTGCGTTCAATGTGTCGTAAAAACTTCACGCCCAAACCCTTGCCCTCCGACGCGCCTTCAATGAGTCCCGGGATGTCGGCGATGATGAGTTCGTAGTACGCGCCTAGATGCGGTTCAAGCGTGGTGAAGGGGTAACTGGCGACTCTGCTCTGGGCGCGGGTGAGTTCGTTCAATAAGCTTGATTTGCCTGCATTAGGCAATCCCACGAGACCGACGTCGGCGATGAGCTTGAGAGTAAGCTCAATGGTAAAGTGCTCGCCGGCAGTTCCTTCTTGAAACTCTTTCGGGCTTGTGTTGGTCGGCGACCGGAATTTGAAATTGCCCTTGCCGCCGCGGCCACCTTTGGAGCCGAGCAGGCGCTGACCGACCCTGATAATTTCCTCGGTATGCTTCGTTTCAAGGTTGGTGATGACGGTTCCGACCGGAACTTTGACGAACACATCGCCGCCGTCTGCGCCGTCGTTATTCTGCCCCTTGCCGTTGCCGCCGTTTTTCGCAGTGATCTCTTTTTGATAGCGAAATTGGCGGAGCGCGCTGATGTCGGCAACGCCTTCAAAGTAGACACTGCCGCCCCTGCCGCCGTCGCCTCCGACCGGCCCCAAACTCTTCATCGTCTTATTGAACGCCACGGCACCACGGCCTCCGTCTCCGGCTTTGATGGTAATGGTAACGTTGTCTATGAGCATGTCCTGTAAAGAGCGGCGTGGAAAAATAAAACTACTTTATCTCTTCCCACTCTGCTCTTTCAGGTTTATACACGGCGATCTTATCTCCGCCTACTGGCATTTCATCCTGATAATACACGACGTGAATAGCGGTTTCTGACGCTTCGTTGTGGTTCGGGAATATTCCTTCCCTCATGTACATATATTGGGTAGTTTCGCCTGTCTTTTCACCTTTGATCTCAGCTTCAAGTAAATAGAGGCCTTGCTCGTTAGACAGTTCCCTGACAACGACGGCATTTTCTGCATACCGAGAAATAATCTCCATAACCTCTTCTTTGGTGAATATCCGTTCCGGGCTTTTTTCAGTTTGGTTTCCCATTGGGGAATTATAAATCCTTTATTTGATTAAAGTAAACTTCTTCTTTCTGCGCCATCTTTTAATTTCTTCTTCGCGTCGCCGCGCCTCTCGCAGGGTAACAAAGGTTTCTGTATGTTTCAGTGTGACAGGACGACGGATTTTAGTGTAGTGCGCGCCCAGTTTGGAATCGTTATGCTGTTTGAGGCGTTTTTCTAAATTGTTTGTGCAACCGACGTAGAGAGTTTGATCGGCACATTGAAGAAGATAGACGAAGTACATTATCCTGATTTCACCTTGCAATATGAGTGTACGTTGAATTCTACCAAATTAGACATCTCATTTACCTGCGTTCTCCGGCACATTCGGCTTGGTAGCCTCAGTATCTTCGTCGCCTTCGCTCCTCGAGCTGCGGGACAGGGGATCGAACCCCGATTCCATGGTTCAGAGCCATGTGTCCTACCATTAGACGATCCCGCAATTTTTTACCTACTCACTACTCCCTAGTGAGGAGCGTTTGTAGTATACTAAACCCATGAACAAAAACAAATCCGGTTGGATAGTCGGCGCGATCATTGTTGCGGCGCTCGCGGTTCTGTTTATCATACCGAGGATAAACAATCCGACGCCCCCGGAGGTGAAGGCGTGGAACGCGGCCGGCATCGCGTGCGTGGATGAAAACCGGACACCGCTACAACAGCATTTTCATCCGGTGCTGAAGGTGTTTGTGGATGGAATAGAGGAAACAATACCGGCAAGTGTGGGCAATGTGAGCCGCTGTACCGCGGAGATTCATACGCACGATCTGACCGGCACCATACATGTTGAATCGCCATCGGCGACGAGAGAGTTCTTTTTCAAAGACGTTTTGACCGTGTGGGGAAGGGCGTTGGAACGGCCCGGCTACGCGCTGGAAATGACGGTGGATGGTGCGCCGAGTACGGAAGGAGAAGAGTTGATGCTCAAAGACAAACAGCAGATAACGCTGAACTACATAAAGGAATAATCGTGAATGACGCGAATGCCCAAAGAACCCGCCGAGAAAAAGCACAGCCACACCGGCAGTGTGGAAGAAATCCAAAAAGAGCTCACGCACTCGCCGAGCCAGATTTCTATTATTAAGCTCGTGGACGCGCTCGTGGCGACCGCGTTTGAAATGCGCGCCAGTGACATCCACGTTGATCCGGAGGACAAAGACATCCGTGTCCGGTTCCGCATAGACGGTGTCTTGCACGATAATTTCGTGTTTCCCAAAGAGGTGCAATCCGACGTGATAACGCGCATCAAGATCCTTTCCGGTCTGCGCACCGACGAACACCAAGCCGCCCAGGACGGCCGCTTCAAGGTGCCCATCGCCGGCCACGAATACATAGACGTGCGCGTCTCCATCGCGCCGACCTACTACGGCGAAAAGGTAGTCAAGCGCCTGATCGCCCAGCAAGCCCAGGGCCTCACTATTGAGTCGCTC
>CAYIFE010000021.1:0-7184 GCA_964362605.1 uncultured Candidatus Saccharibacteria bacterium | reverse complement strand
CCAGCGCTTCAGGGGTGTTTATATCGTCGTCCATGGCCTGTGTGAAACGCTCTTCGTGTCCGCGCAAGGCAAAGTGAACCGTCGCGGTTTCTTTCTTCTGTTTTGCGGCGAGGTCAAGTTTGGCGAGAAATTCGCCGATGGTGGCCAGCGCGGAGAGCGCCTGCGCGGCGAGCGCATCGGTAAAATCAACCGGCGAGCGGTAGTGGTGGCTGGCGACGATGAAACGCAGGACTTCCGGCGGATGCGTTTTCAAAAAATCCTTGATGGTGATGAAGTTATCCAGGGACTTGCTCATCTTCTCGCCGTGTATCGTAAGCAAGCCGACGTGCATCCATATCTTGACGAACGGTTTTTTGCCGGATGCCGCTTCTTGTTGGGCTATTTCCGCCTCATGGTGCGGAAATTTCAGGTCAAGCCCGCCGCCGTGGAGATCATACTGCGGGCCAAAGTAATGTTCACTGATGGCGGTGTCTTCAATGTGCCAGCCGGGCCGGCCGGCACCAAACGGCGCTTTCCAACTTGGTTCGCCGGGCTTGGAAAATTTCCACAGGCAAAAATCGCCCTTGCTCCGTTTTTTGACGTTTTCATCAATGCGGCTGACCGCGTCGTCCGCCTGCGCGGCAGTGCGGCGGCTCAATTTTCCATAGTCGGTGAATTTGGCGATATCAAAATAATAGCCGCCTGCCTGGCTGGTGGACGGGTCGCCTTCAATGAGATAGGCATATCCCTTATCTATCAGCGTTTGCACTTGGCGGACGATTTGTTTGATAAAGCGTGTGGCGGGAGCGTACGCAGTAACGCTTCTGACGGCAAGTGTGCGCATGTCGGCGAGGTAACTCTTGGTCAGGCGCGCGGAAAACGCGAGCGGATCCGCGCCTGCCTCTTGCGCCCGTTTGATTATTTTGTCATCAACGTCGGTGATGTTTTGCAGGTAGAAGAGGCGGGTGCCACGCGATTTGAGGTAGCGGGCAAAGACGTCAAAAAAGAGGTACGTCCGCGCGTGTCCGATGTGCGAGGAGTCGTAGACCGTCGGGCCGCAGACGAACAGCCGCAGTTCTTTTTTCGCGGGAGCGGGAAGCTCCTCTTTGCGTCCGGAGAGGGTGTTGTAGATATGCATACGGCAAACTATACAGAACAATCCTTACGCCACGAATTTATTTCTTCTTGTCTCTATTTTTGAGAATGAACGGCAGACACGCGGTGGCGACGGCAATAGCCGCAAATCCGAGCCAGAAAACCGGCGTGCGGTTGTCTATGCTGTACACGGTTGAAAAGAGGACGAGCGGAAAGGTGAAGAACGCAAGCATGGTGAACGTTTGGATGGTGCGGTTTATTTTTATGGTGAGCAGTTGGGCGTTCGTCTGTTCCAGCGAACTGATGGTCTGCAGGTAGTTTTCCAGGTACTGCTGTATCTTGAGATTTTCTCCGGCAAGGTCGTCCAGATATATTTTCGCGTCCGCTTCCCAAAACGACGAGCCGACGCCGGTGAGTGAGGCAAACAAAATTTCCTGCGGCTTGCTCACCAGGCGGTAGTCCAGCAGGTCGCGCTTGGTGTAAGAGATGTTCTGCAAAAGGTTCTTTTCGCTCCCCTCAAAGATTTTAAGCGACGCGTCGCGGATCTTTTCTTCAATGTGGCGCAACTGGCGCAGGGAAAATCCCAACAGGGATTGCAGGATGTGGTAGACGAGCGCGAGCGAAGTGCCGCTCATGATCTGTTCCGCAAACTGCGGGTTCCCGTTGAGCTTGCCGATGAGCGCGTCCATCGGTTCCAGTTCCTCGTAGCGGACGGTGATCACCTTGTCTTTGGTGATGAGAAAATCAATCTCTGCCTGGCGTGAGGTTTTGAGACGCTCGTCGTAGACGGGCATATGGTAGACGAGGTAGAGGTAGTCGTGATAGCGCTCCACGCGTGCGCGGCTGGAGGGTGTAAGGAGCTCTTCTAAAATGACGGGATGGAAGTCATGTTCGGCGCGGACAAAATCAACGTCTTCTTTGGACGGCTTGACGATGTCTATCCACTGAACTGCTCCGCGGAGGATGTGCATACAATAAACCTCAAACTAAAAACTAGTGACTAATGACGGCATTTCTTCCCAATACCTTAATCATATACTAGGCATACTGGTTTATCCACATGTGAGAGATATGACGATCATGCTTTTGGTGTACTCTTACTAGGATGGATTTCCGCTTCCTTCGCCGCTCAAGTTTTTACACACTGCTCACGATCTCTGGTTTTTTGGCCGTGATTTTTGTGACCAAGGCGTGGTCAAATCCACAGGGTAACCCGCCGGGTGGGGCGTCGCCTACAGCAAGTGGCGCTATAAGCGTTGACACAACTGGCAATGTTACCAAAGTGACGGTTGGCGTACAGGGCAATGCTAGCATGCTCGTTCTACAGCCAGCGGTAACAGATCCTGCGGGAACTGCTGGCGCAGTATATTATAACCAGACAAACAATGTTTTCCGTTGTTATCAGGGAAGCTACTGGGGAAATTGCTTGGTGACCCCGCCGGTCTATACCGCGGGAAAACTGACCCGGTGGAAATCTGACGGAACCCTTGAAGACTCCTCACTTTCCGACAGTGGGGGCAGTTTCAGCATTAATAACAACAATTTCTATATCAACAACGGAGATCAGTTTTTAACCAATGGCACGCTCACCATAACTGGATCGGCAACAAATCCGGCTGCTGGTTCCGCCGCCATAGAGATCGGCGTTTCAAGTTCTCCCGGCGCAGGTATCATCGTTTCAAAAACTGCGGGAGATCGTCAGGCGGTCATTGTTAACGGGCATGTAACGGTAAATCCGGGAAGTGGCCAGGACCATTATTTATCCCTGCCGCTTTTGTCCACTTCCCCTAGTGATGCGGATTGTGATGGGAGTACTGGGCAAGGCGGGAGGATGATGCTCCAGCGCATTAACGGGGTCATAAAGCTTTTTATCTGTGATTTGAGCAAGTGGAGATCGGTAGATCTTAACTGACTGTTTGCCATTCGTTTTTTCCGCGGTATGCTTGGAGTGTGAACGTGACATTGGCCATTGTTCTTGTCCTGGTTGCGATCACCGGTTTTGCGGCGCTTTTTTTCGTGCGCCGCCGGCAAAAACCGCAAGACGATCAGGCGTTTGTGTTGCTCCAAAACCAGATAAGCGAACAAACTCGTGCAATGAGCGAACTCACGCACACCCTAGATGCCAAACTTGCCCAGATAACCGACGCGTCCCGTCAGGCGGTGAGCGAAACCACGCGACACATGCAGGAGCAGTTCGGGCAGAGCTCGCGCATCATCCGCGATGTGACCGAGCGGCTCACGCGGCTGGATGAGACGAACAAGCAGGTGATCGGCTTTGCCGACCAGCTCAAGAACCTGCAGGACATTCTGAAAAATCCCAAACAGCGCGGTATTTTGGGCGAGTATTATCTGGAAACCGTTTTGAAAAACGTCCTGCCACCGGGCAGTTTTCAGATGCAGTACTCCTTTAAAGACGGCACCATCGTGGATGCGGTCATTTTTGTCAAAGACCGCATTATCCCCATTGATTCCAAGTTTAGTTTGGAAAACTACAACCGTATTTTAGAAGCGACCGATGCGGGTGAGCGCGAGCGTTTTGAAGAGGCGTTTAAAAGCGACCTCAAGATACGCATTGACGAAACGGCAAAGTACGTCAAACCGGAGGAGGGGACGATGGAGTTTGCCTTCATGTTCATCCCCGCCGAGGCCGTCTACTACGATCTGCTCATCAACAAAATAGGCGCGGTTAAATCAAACACCCGCGACCTCATCCAGTATGCCGCCGGTGAGAAAAAAGTGATGATCGTCTCGCCGACGACGTTTTTGGCTTACCTGCAAACCGTATTGCAGGGTCTCAAGGCGATGCAGATTGAAGAGTCCGCCAAAGAGATCAGAAAACGGGTGGAAGAGCTCGGGCGCCATCTTTCGGCCTATGAAACGTACATGGAAAAGATAGGCACGCACCTGGGCACCACGGTCAATGCTTACAACAGCGCGTACAGGGAACTGGGTAAGATAGATAAAGATGTCCTGCGCATCAGCGGCCAGGCCTCCGGCATTGAACCGCAACTGGTGGCCAAGCCGGAGGAGCGGGAGGAGGCGGAAGAGCGGCGACCGCTGTAGTTTTTGTTGTATACTATGAATAACGAAATGCAGGTTTTGGCTCTTTTGCAGCACTCCCGGCTCCAGCTTTACGAAAAAAACTCGACAGACCCTGCGGGTATACCTCGTTTTTTTCGTCTCGCCTCGCTCGGGATTGTTTACAAAATTGCTCAAAATGCATTTCGTTATTCATAGTATATATGGTTGATGAGCAGACGCTGGGAATCCGTGCACAGCAGGTTCTCCATGATAAAAAATGGCAGAAGTTTTTGCCGCGCGCGGGAGTGTTTCGCTATCTGCCGTTTGTTGAATTCGCGTTTGCGGCGGGGTCTCTGGCAATGGGCAATGTGCGGGAAGATTCTGATTTTGACGTTATTGTCGGTGTCCGCCGGGGGCGGATGTTCACCGCGCGGTTCTTTGCGGTTGCGTTTTTCGGATTGCCTGGTTGGCGGCGAAAAAAACTTTCCCACGACCGCAGTGCGCGGGACAAGATCTGCCTCAACCATTTTGTCACTGAAAAGTCATATCGGCTTGCGCCGCCGTACAACGAATACTGGCGCGATCTTTACCGGTCGCTCGTGCCCATTTTCGGTTCGCGGGAAGTAATCTTGAAATTTTGGCGGGCAAACGCGGATTGGATGGGCGACGCGCCTGCGTATGCTGATGATCTGCGGCATCGGTACCGAGCGAATGCGTGGCCGGCGCGGTTGCTTGAGACAATGCTTTCCGGCCGGCTGGGCGATCGGCTTGAGCATTGGTTCAAACGATTGCAGATACACCTCATTGAACGGGGTCTGCCGCGCCACGCCGCCAGTTACAAACCGCGCATTCGTTTTGGCGATGACGAACTTGAATTCCATCCGGACACCAAGCGAACCGAGTTGTATAACCCCGTCGGCTCTTGACACCGCGCGTGGCGCGCCGCTACAATGTCTTGGCACTCTTTAGTCGGGAGTGCCATAACGTTTAGATTGCTTAAAATACCCAATGCCAGCATGAGCATACAACCATTATCAAACCGCGTGTTCATTGAGCCGATGGAGGAGGACAAGACGACCAAGTCAGGCATCGTCCTTCCCGATACGGCGGAAAAGGAACGGCCCATCAAGGGAAAGGTCATCGTCACCGGTCCGGGAAAACTTTCCCCCGAGGGCAAATTGCTTCCGATGACGGTCAAGGCCGGCAACATCGTTCTCTTTAAAAAATACGGCCCCGACGAAATAGAACTGGAGGGCAAGAAATACCTGGTCGGGGACGAAGATGATGTACTCGCGATTATTAACTAATTGGCTACGAAATACGAATGTGTAAAGAAAGTACGAATGAATCTTTTTCGTATATTCGTACCAGTTCGTAATTCGTAGAATAGCAACGCGTAACATGGCAAAACAAATTCTCTTTAACGAATCCGCGCGCGCGGCGATGAAGCGCGGGATAGACAAGCTCGCCGAGGCGGTGCGCATGACTTTAGGGCCGCGCGGCCGCGCCGTTGTCATTGAAAAGGGCTACGGCGCGCCTCAAGTAACCTTTGACGGCGTCACCGTCGCCAAAGAAATAGAACTGCAGGACAAGTACGAAAACCTCGGCGCCGACTTCATCAAGCAGGCGGCCGACAAGACCAACGACAACGTCGGCGATGGCACCACCACGGCCGTCGTTTTGGCGCATGCGATGATTGACGAGGGAGAAAAAGTGATTCGCGAAAAAGGCGTCAACGTCATCCAGCTCGCCGAAGAGCTCAAAGCGGGCGCGCAAACCATAGTGAAATCGCTCGAGAACCAGCGCGAGCTCATCAACGACAACAAGAAAATTGAAGAAGTGGCGACTCTTTCGGCTAAAAGCGGCGAGATCGGCAAGCTCATCGCCGACGTGATGGGTAAAATAGGGCGCGAGGGCGTGGTGACCATTGAGGACTCAAACACGGTCGGCAACACCTACGAAATGGTGGAGGGGATGCAGTTTGACCGCGGCTACGTCTCTCCCTACATGATCACCAACCAAGAACGCATGGAGGCGGTGTTGGAAGACCCGTACATTTTGGTAACGGATAAAAAGGTCTCTTCCATCAATGACATCCTGCCGCTTTTGGAAAAGATAGTGCAAAGTGGTAAAAAGGAACTTGTCATCATCTGCGACGAGCTGGAAGGCGAAGCGCTTGCCACGCTGGTGGTCAACAAACTGCGCGGCATCTTTACCGTTCTCGGCGTCAAGGCCCCGGGATTTGGCGATCGTAAGAAAGAAATGCTCGCCGACATTGCGACCGTAACCGGCGCAGAGTTCATCTCCGACGAACTGGGGAAAAAGATGGAAAACGTGGAACTTGCGCACCTCGGACACGCGCACCGCGTGGTTGCCAATAAAGACAACACGACCGTCGTCGGCGGCAAGGGCGACAAACAGGCGATTGCCGACCGCGTCGCGCAAATCAAAGCCCAACTCAAGAAGACCGATTCCGAGTTTGACAAGGAGAAGTTGCAGGAGCGCCTCGGCAAGCTCGCGGGCGGGGTGGCCGTCATTAAAGTCGGCGCGCCGACCGAAACCGCGCAGAAAGAGCTCAAGCAGCGCGTTGAAGATGCCGTGGCCGCCACGCGCGCCGCGATGGAAGAGGGGATTATCCCCGGCGGCGGTATTGCCCTGTTCAACGTGCACGCGCTCGGCAGCGAGCAGGAAAAGGCAATGTTTGCGCACGCGAAAGAAGCGGCGACTATCCTCATGCGCGCGCTGGAGGCGCCTCTTTCGGCCATCGTCGCCAACAGCGGCGAATCGCCTTCCAAGGTGATGAAACAGCTCGCCGACCGCAAATCCGGCGACCGCTGGATGGGCTTTAACGCCGTCAAGAACGAAGTGGGCGATCTTAAAGAGGCCGGCATCATTGACCCGCTCAAGGTGACCAAGGAAGCGTTCCTTAACGCCATCTCGGTTGCCGCCAACTACCTGACCACCGGTGCCGCGATTACGGATATTCCCGAAAAGAAGGGCAACCCCGGCATGGGCGGCGGCATGCCCGGCATGGGCGGAATAGATCGGAAGAGCACACGTCTGAACTCCAGTCACGGCTACATCTCGTT
>CAYIFE010000020.1:0-7295 GCA_964362605.1 uncultured Candidatus Saccharibacteria bacterium | reverse complement strand
TTGAGAAGAAGATACTGCTCGAACTTAAAGTTGTGTCAAAACTCGGCTACATTCAGGCCCGACAAACGCTAACCTATTTACAGGTTGCTGGGATTAAACTTGGGATTCTGATATACTTCACCCCGGATGGCGTTAAGTATCGACGAATTCTCAATCCACGCAGTTAAATTATTCTTCCTATAAAACTATTAGCGATATTACCCTCGGTTATTCGCAATATTCGCGATTACTCCCATGATTGCATTTAAGAAGGTTTCCAAAGTGTACAACGACAACTCGGTTGCCCTTGACAGCATTGATCTTGAGATACAGCAAGGCGAATTTGTCTCTCTCGTCGGCCGCTCAGGCGCGGGCAAGTCAACCCTGCTCAAGCTTCTCATCGGGGAAGAAAAACCGAGCAAGGGGCAGATAGCGTTCGGTTCATACGAGGTGGGCAAACTCAAACCGAAACAACTGCCGCAGTTGCGCCGGCAAATAGGCATCGTGTTCCAGGATTTCAAACTGTTAGCGACCAAAAACGCGTATGAAAACGTTGCCTTTGCGCTGGAAGTGGAGGGCCGTCCCCAGCCGGAGATAGAAGAACTCGTGCCGCAGGTGCTGGACATGGTGGGGCTCTTGGACAAGCGGCACAATTTTCCCCACGAGCTCTCCGGCGGCGAACAGCAGAGGGTGGCCATCGCACGCGCGATGATCCACCGGCCGGCGGTGATGATCGCCGATGAGCCCACCGGCAACCTGGACGAGGTGAACACCGAAGAAATCATCCGTCTCATCGGAAAGATAAACGAGCTCGGCACCACGGTCATCCTCGCCACTCACAACAAACACGTCGTCAATCTGCTCAACAAGCGGGTGATCACCCTCGCCGACGGCAAAATAGTGCGTGACGAAGAGAAGGCGAAATATTCGCTCAAATAACTAGTGACTAGTAACTATTTTTATGACCACCACTCTCCTGCGCATTATCAAGTACGGCGTCCACAGTTTTCGGCGCAACGCGCTCATCTCCGTCGCGACCATCATCGTGATGGTGCTCGCGCTCACCATGTTTGAGGGGCTCATCATCTTTAATACGGTCGCCGCAACCGCCATCAGTTCACTCCAGGACAAAATTGACATCAGTGTGTATTTCAAAACGAACGCGCCCGAAGACGACATACTGAAAGTGCAAAAATCGCTGGAATCGCTCAAAGAGGTCAAAAACACCGAGTACGTTTCCCGCGACAAGGCGCTTGAGCTGTTCCAGCAAAAATACGCGGACAACCAGGTTATTTCCCAGGCGCTCAAGGAACTGGAAGACAATCCGCTCTCGGCGTCGCTCAACATCAAGGCGCACGACCCGGGCGACTACGAAAAGATAAACCAGTACCTGGAGGCGAGCAGTTTTAAAGAACGCATTGAAAAAATAACCTTCGGTCAGAGCCGCGTTGCCATTGAGCGGCTGGCAAAAATAGTGGACACCGCAAAGAAAATAGGGCTCGCGCTCACCATCTTTCTTGCCATAACCGCGGTGCTCGTGGTCTTTAACACCATCCACCTGGCTATTTATTCAAACCGAGAGGAGATCGGCATCATGCGTCTGGTGGGCGCTTCCAACGTGTTCATCAACGGCCCGTACTTCGTGGAAGCGATCATTTTCGCGATCTTCGCGGCCGTCACAAGCGTGGTGCTCACCGCGCCGTTTATCAGTTTCAGTTCCCCGTACATCCAGTCGTTCATCCCGGAGATGGTTCTCACCGATTATTTTGTCGGTAACCTTTTCAGCTTGTTCTTTTACCAACTGGTCTTCGGCATTGTGCTCGCGGTGCTTTCAAGCGCCATTGCAACGAGAAGGTACCTTAAGATTTAGGGATTAGAGATAGTTTCCCGTATCTTCGATAATTTTTCCGTCGCGCATAACGATCCGGCGGCGGGTGAGCCGGGCGTATTCTTCCTCATGGGTGATCATGAGGATGGTCTGGCCTTCACGCCAGAGGGAAAGAAATGCTTCCATAACCACTTTGCCGCTCACCGAATCAAGATTGGCGGTCGGTTCGTCGGCAAAGAGAATGTGGGGATGGTGGGCAATCCCTCGCGCGATGGCCACCCGTTGCTGTTGTCCGCCGGAGAGTCTGGCGGGAACGTGCGACCGTCGGTCGGCAAGATCGAGTCGCGTGAGCGCCTGATCGGCTTTGGCGAAAGCGTCGTGTTCCGTGAACCCCTGCATGAGCATCGGTAGCGCGACGTTTTCAAGTGCCGTGAGCTCCGGCAAGAGTGCATACTCCTGAAACACGTAACCGAGCTTTGTGAGGCGCAAGGTGGTCTTTTGTTCCTGATTCAAACGGGAGGTCGGGTTGCCGTCGAAGTATATTTCGCCGGATGTCGGTTCATCAAGTAGTGACAGCTGATAGAAGAGTGTGGATTTTCCCGCGCCCGACGGACCGATAATGGAAACGAACTCACCGTGGTTGATAAGAAGGTCAATGTTTTTGAGCACGGGTGTGGCAAGTTCGCCGGAACCGTAGGTTTTTACCAATTTTTCAGCTCTTAACATTTTTTTATACTTTCGTACCAGTTTGTATTTCGTAGCGTTTACCTCCCCAGAATTGAATCCAACGTATTTTTCCGCACAATAAGCTTGGCGGGAAGATAACCGGCGGCGAGGGTCACGGCGAGCAGAATGGCGATGCGGATGGCCGCGCCGTAGGGCGTGGCAATGAGGATGCCGTCAGAGAAGGGGAAATCAATGGGATAGGCATTAAAATACGGTTTGAGGAAGCCGAACGTAAGAACGGTTCCGATGAGTGAGCCGGTGATGCCGTAAAACATTGCCTGGAACACGTACGCGTATTGAATGGCGCGCGCACTGATGCCGATGCCTTTCATAATGCCAATAAACTTCCGTTTGGTGACGGCATTGATGAAGATGACAATAAAGATCGTGATGGAGGCAACCACGAGTGCAATGGAAGAAAGGGCATTGCCGAGCACGCCCATGGTAGTTTCAATGTCTCGGAGGAACGAGGGAATTGCTTCACTGCTCGTTTGGACGCGCGCGGCGGAAGATCCCATGAATTCCTTGATCTCTGCTACCAGCTTCGGCGCGTCGGCGCTGTCGCGCATGAGAATGGCGATTTCCTGGAGCTGTTCTTTATTCACCGGTAAGAGACGCTTAAGTTCTCCTGCGGTGGTAAACGCCCGGGTTGAAATTTCGTCAACCTTGCTTTTTATGATGCCCTTAACGATGAAGTCCTTGGTTATCGGGCCGTCGCTATTTGAAAGGGAAACGCGCACGCGACTGCCGACATCCACATCATCAAGCAGATCTATGCCGGGGATATTGGCATCGGCAAAGGAGGAATACTTCTTTATAAAATTTCCGCCGAGGAGAATATATCCTTCTTCGCCGGACATCAGCGGCCCGCCTTTAATGATGAAGCGCGAAAATCCGGTGAGCGCTTCTTCCCGTGTCAGGTCAATGCCGGTCAGGCGCATGCCGATGCGGTTTTGCCGTTCGTTCTTGTTCGGCAGGTCGGTGAGGGTTCCCAGAATTTGGACGTTGGCGCCGTAGCGCGGTGAAAAGCGCTCAACCTGCGGGTGGCTCTCCAAAAAAGATACCAGCTCAGGAGAGCGTTCAATATAGTTGCGCCCTGCCGCGGTTGTGACGATGACATCACCCGAGTATGCGTCGTGAAATTGTTTGAACGAGCCCGAAATAAGTCCGACGAGCAGGCCCGAAACGACGACCAGGTTCAAAAACGTAAGCACCATGATGAAAACGATGAGCGCCGTGGTCCCCTTGCCGGCGTGGCGCAGTTGACGCACCGCGAGGAAAAAACCGACCTGTACGTCGAGAGGCATATGTCGTTAGTTGGTCTTCGGGAGCGCTACCCGATCTCCTTCGGCAAAACCCGAAACGATCTCAATCATGCCGTCAGAACCGCGCAAACCGGTCACAACTTCAATCTCACGGACGGTGTTGCCATAGGTGAAAACGGCGGCAAATTTCTTTCCGTCGCGTACCATGATAAAACGGTGGGGAATCGCCAGAACGCGCTCGCGTCGAGCGGCTATCACCGTGAAATTGACGGTCATGCCGGAACGGATGCGGGGGTTGGGCCGGTCAAGGAGAAAAACGGTGCGGTAGGTGGCAACTCCGTCAATGACCGTTTCCGCCGGGTCGATGCGTACAATGCGTGCGGGAAGAAGCGTCGGCTCGTCGGAAAACGCGTCTACCGACGCCTCTGCGGTGTTGCCGACCGCGAGCGAACCGATATCAACCTCGGGCACGTTCGCTTCAATTTCAAGGGCTTGATCGGAGATGATGGAGACCAGCGGCGCGTTTTGTGCGGCAATTTCGCCGACTTTGGCGTCTTGAACGGTTACGGTGCCGGCGATGGGGGAGCGCAAAACCGTTTTATTTATTTGTGTCTGCGCGTTTTTTACGGCGGCGCGCGCGTAGTCAAGCGCCGCCTGCGCCGCGGCGATTGCCTCTTTTGTGGCGCCGGATTTCGCTAAGATGAGTTTTTGTTGCGCGACGGCGGCCGCGGCCGCGGCGTTTTCATATTTTTCGTTTGCGGCGAGCAGGTTGGAAATAGCCGTTCCGATATTGGTGCGCGCGGAGGAAATATCCGCTTTGTAGTCGTCTATGGTCGCCTGGGTGAGTCCCTGGGTCGGTATGAGGTTATTGACCAGCAGAGCGACCGTTTCCAGATATGCCTTTATCTGCGACAGATCAGTAAGAGCCGCGGCCGCGTACGAAGGAACGTTTGCGTCAAGGGTAAGCGAGGCGAGCAAGGCGCTCCAGGCAAGGAGGATCTGCTCCATCGCAGGCCGGCCGGCCTCCACTTTTGTCTTGATCTGTTGATCGGAGGTCTGGAAGTTGAGCTGGGGGTTTGAGCCCTTGCCGCCGCTTAGCATCTGATCAATCTTGTTGCGAACGGCGTCGTCGGCTTTGGTGTAACCATCCTGCACCTTGTCAAGGACGCTCTTGTTTGCTTGGGTCGCCGCGGACTGCGCGCTCTCCGCCTCCGCTTCCTTGACGGCGATTTCCTCCGGTTTTGCGCCAGCGAGCAGATCGGCGAGCTTTGCCTGTTCCGCGCTCACGTTTGCCTGCGCCTGTTCCCACGCGGCTATGAGGTCGCTTTTTTCAAGTTCCGCAAGAATACTGCCGGTCTGCACCGCCGATCCGACGGCCGCCTTGACCGCGCTTATTTTGCCGGTTTTTTCAAACCCAAGAGCAACGCTCTGGGCCGGTTTTATTTTGCCGGTGACGATGACGGTCTGGACCAGGTCGCGGCGGGTAACGGTGATAATCTGTTGGGCGGTCGTACCCCATGAACGAGCGGCAAAGACGGCAGTGATGACGACAGTCGCGGCAACTCCGGCAAGTACCAACGGTTTTTTAAACACATATCTTAATTTTTGCATGGATATGCGGGGCATAAATTTGAACCACCAGCGTAGCAGAATATTCTCATTTTGTCTCTATTTTTGACTTTGAACGGAATCGGCGGGTAGAATGTAGCCAGCAGTTTGACACTACAAAAGGCACATCAAACCATGGGCGGCATGACATTGCGGTGGGCGACAGAGCTTGTTCAAGGCGATGTTGAGAGAGTGAAAACAGAAGCAATTGCTTGGATCAATGCCAGTTCACTGGAACTGACCGCCAGTCCCAATCCGCGACTCCCAATCGTTGCCATTATCGGTCCTGGTGCGGCGGGTGCCAGCGCGCCGCCGAAAATTCGCGGCATGGCGTACAGTGAAGCGGTGTTGTGCGAGGTTGGCATAGGCAAGGGCAGGCCGTATGTCGGCACGAATGTGCAACACGCGGTACGCACGCCGGAAGGCAAAAAATGGGTTGCAAAACGCCGCAAGTGGTTTTTTCTCACCGAAGAGCAGTACCGCGCCGTTGCGCCCGCACTCTTTGCGTTTTTACAACGGCGGGTAGACGAAAAAACCGCCGCATGGAAATTCGGCCCGCACCGCCCGTTTCGGTATCACATAGAAGAGGTGCGGTGGAAAATACGAACGCACGATTTTCAGCAGAGAGTGAGGACGCGGGTTCCTCGTTACGGAATGTACTTCACGGTTTCGGCGGTTGATGAGCTCCTGGCCAGAGACATCTACTGCGCCGAACTTACCTGCAATCCGCACCTGAAACGGACCATGGCGGGGCTTGCCAACTACATGCATGCCTGTTTGCGAACCTACAACACTCGTTTTGCGTGGGAGAGGTTTTGCGCGCTTAAGGGTGTTGGCGCCATCACACGGCGTTTGCACATGCACACCGACCGTTTGCCAACCTACCTGCTCGCTGAAATGCTGACATGGCATTTTCCCGAAGGGACACAGTACCGATTTTGGCCCGAACTTCTGCGCCTTGTCGGCTGGGACGGGAAGAAGACCCCGCAAGCGATCGCCGCATCGCACGCGCTCCCGGGTATCGCGGACCGCATCGGGAATATGGTCATCTTTGTCGTTGCGGAACGTCCATCCGGCATAACGTTCAAAGTGTGCGCGACTGATTTAGACGGTTCCGAAAGCAAAGACGACGGATCCGCCGCGCGTGCAGAAGTTTCCGGGGAGAACAGCGCCGTTCCTTTTTAACCAGCGTCCTCCGCGGCACGGCGTTGCCTGCGGAGGATTTTAATTTGAAAAATGGCGGATGAACGTCAAAACTCCTACCGCGAGCGCGCCGGCTGAAAATACCACAACAACACCGGCCATCATGTCTTTGACGGCGCCTACGAGCGGGTGGTGGTTGGGCTCCAGCATGTCCAGCGTCCGCTCCAGCACGGTGTTGAGGAGCTCCGCCGCAATGACGAGGGTAATCATCAGCACGATGAACGCCGTTTCAACGAGGGAAAAATGCAAGTACGAGACAAGGATGAGGAGCACGGCGGCGCACAAAACGTGGATGCGGAAATTCTGGCCGCCGCGCCACGCAAACGCGATGCCGCGCAGGGCGTGCATGAAGCTCTGTAAAAGTTTCTTGTGCGCGTGCATGGACAGGGTTTGCGCAATGGATTTTCACGCCGCAGGCCGCAGGTTGCGCTCGTCGCTGAAATATTCCGTGAATGTCTCTAAACGAAGGCGCAGTGTGTCTCTTTCTTCCGCCGTGTGCGCCTGCTGTGCCTGGGCTTTGAGTGTCAGATAGACCGCTTCAACTTCGTGGCGGAGCGTTCCTTCGTCGGGGGGTATCAGCGCATGGAGTTTTTCAAGCAGTGTTTCCAGTTCTTCTTTTTACCGCTATGGCGCTTCAAGCGGCTCTTCAAGGAGATCACTAATATGCTAAACTATACCACATGGGG
>CAYIFE010000019.1:0-7583 GCA_964362605.1 uncultured Candidatus Saccharibacteria bacterium | reverse complement strand
CCCTGCGGGTGTTTGCGTCTTCTGCAACGCTCGCGCAACTGCCGGATACCGGCAGTAACGTAAAGCTTTTCTGTCACCTGCACGTGCGCGAAGACGCGCTGGATCTCTATGGTTTTTTGAGCGAAAAAGAACTGGATTTGTTTGAACGGCTCAACGACGTTTCCGGTATCGGCCCAAAAACGGCGCTGGGCATTTTAAGCGTCGCCAAGGTTGACCAGCTCGTCGCGGCCATCAACGAGGGCAAGACGGATCTGCTCACGCGCGCGTCGGGCATCGGCAAAAAGACCGCGGAGCGCGCGGTGCTGGAACTCAAGGGGAAATTGTCACTGACCGCATCACCCCAGCTCATCGGGCTGATGGAATCGGATGTTGAACTTGAGGAAACGCTCGTCTCGCTCGGCTACAGCCGCGCGCAGGCGAAGACCGCCATCGCGAACATTGATCCGAAAACGAGCGGTTTTAAGGAGCGGCTGAAGGAGGCGCTCAAGCAGACGAAAAAGTAGTTAGCGGAAAAAATACGTAAGCCGAGGCGCGCTTGCACAAGAGACTAAGACCGGCCTAGCGGCCTCGGAGCGGTCTCTTGTGTGAACGCGCCGCGGCTTGTACTACGCAAAGCTTCCCGCGTAACATCGCGGTCACTCCACGGAATTTTTGCTCCGCGTGCGCCGTGGATGAAATGCTCGCTCCCTTTGCCGGTGATGACCACCGTATCGCCCGATCG
The DNA here is from genome assembly GCA_964362605.1 of uncultured Candidatus Saccharibacteria bacterium. Lineage (GTDB taxonomy): Bacteria > Patescibacteriota > Minisyncoccia > UBA6257 > 1-14-0-10-40-38 > CAYIFE01. The sequence continues at coordinate 6,862 of CAYIFE010000019.1, read as the reverse complement.
CGCAAGTGTGACTGCTTCTTTGATCGCCTCTTTTCTGTCAACGATCTTGAGTAATTCCTTATTCCTAGTTCCTAGTTCCCGATTCCTGATTTCTCGTTCTCCCTCCCACCCCCTCGCTATCTCTTCCATAATCTTTTCCGGCGGTTCGTCGTAGGGGTCCTCGTTGGTGATGATGGCGATAGCGCAGTACTGCGCGGCAATTCTGCCGAACTCCGACCGCTTCCACGTGTCTCTGCCGCCGCCAGCCGATCCAAACACGCAGATGAGTTTGTGAGTTGATGAGTTTTGAGTTGATAAGTTGTGAGTTGTGAGCGTTTGATATACCGCACGTAGTGAGTCGGGTGTGTGCGCATAGTCAACGATCACGCGAAACGGCTGTGCCTGCACCTCGTCCATCCTGCCGGCAAAGCCGCGGAAGTTTTTAAGCGCGGCGAGAACCGTGTCTTTTGCGATGCCGACCGCTTCGGCAACCGATGCCGCCGCCGCCGCGTTTTCCAGATTAAAATCGGCAGAGAACCAGGTGCCGAGCGCACGCGCGGCGCCGCCAAGATATGTTTTTACGAACCGCTCCCTGCTGAAAAAATGCATTATGCCCGGATATCCAGCGTCAATGAAATGCGCGTGATGTTGGTCGCCGGTGTTCACAAAAAAATGTTTTTTCTTCCCGCCGCGCGCGGCAACGTCTTTAAAAAATTTCAGTTTCGCGTTTCGGTAGGCCGCGAACGAACCATGCGCTTCAATGTGCTCGGGGTGAAGGTTTAAAAAGAGCGCGCCGGAAAAATTGATGAACCGGTGGCGGTGCTGGAGCACGCCCTGCGAGGTTGCTTCAATGATGGCATACTCACAGCCGGCGTCTGTTGCGCGCCGGAGAAAACGCTGGATGAACATTCTGCCCGGCATGGTGTTGTCGGTTGCGTTGTCTTCGCTTACGCTCGCAATTTTAATGCGCACCGATGACAAGAGCGCGGTTTTTTTGCCCGCGGTCTCCAGTATCGCGTTGATGAGCTCAACGGTCGTTGATTTTCCCTTCGTGCCGGTAACGCCGATGACAAACATCTTCCGCGAGGGAAAGCGATAGATAATGGCACCCAGAAGCGCGAGGAAGAGATGGTAGAGGGACATGGGGATAGAAAGTAGGGAGTAGGGAGTAGGGAGTAGAAAGAAAACAGCTTCTCTATACTGATTGATTTTTGTGAGGAAAAAAAGAGCCCCGCGACCGGTGTCGCGGGGCGCCCCATGGCGGAAGACAGCCGCCGGGGGATGAGAGTGCTGTCAGGGCTCGGTTGCGCCGAGGGCGACGGCGATGCTCTCCGCCTCGTCCTCTTCGGGGTTGCACGTCCCGTCGAAGAGGGACGCGAGCGGCGATTCGTCTTCGTCGTTTGCGGAGCCGTTGACCTCCAACGACATCACCTCGCCGATGATGCTCGCCGAGTCCGCCATCAGGACCCTGTGGCGTCCTTTGCGCTTGAGGCGAACGTCGGTGACGTCGCCGTCGCTGACGCCGCGCAAGTCGCCGCATGCCGACGTGCGCAGCACCTGTCTGCCGCGATGCCGCCACAACTCCCGTTCCGTCTCCGCCACCTCGTGCGGCAGGGGGTGGCGGTTCTTGCGTTCGGACGAGAACTCCGCGTCGGAGTTATCGTCCATGTGTTCTCCGATCGGCTCTTCTGCGAAGTCGAGCACGACCGGCCTCGGGGCGGATTTCCCCATGGGGGAAACTCCTGGGAAAGTGCCCTCTTTGCTTCGCCATCCCGCCGGGTGACTCGCCCGGCGCAGAACGTAAGACGGCGACTCTCGAAGGGTGCTGTCGCATAGGATACCATAACGGTTTTATGCGTCAACAAGCCCCGCCGTGTGTATGACCGCCGGTATGGTACTGATAAGGTATACTGATTGGTATGAAGATCGCTTTATACGGCGGCGCGCAGATGGTTACCGGCGCCAACTAAGTGTTGGAAGAAGGCGGCGCGCGCATCGCGATTGATTGCGGTTTGCACCAGGGGTCCCGTTTTTGCGAAAAGCACAACTGGGAGCCGTTTCCCTACGATCCGAAAGCGCTCGCCGCGGTATTTGTTACCCACGCGCACATTGACCACACGGGAAGGTTGCCCCAGCTGGTAAAACAGGGATTTAGAGGAACGGTGTATGCAACGCCGCCCACGCGCGATGCCGCGCGGCTCTTGCTCCTTGACGCAGACCACATTCTGGCGCAGGAAGCGGAGCACATGAAAAAGCCGGTGCTGTTTACCGCCGACGATGTGACCGCGTTGATGGAGGCGTGGCAGGCCGTCCCGTACCACGAGAGCGTCACGGTCGGGCCGTTTACGGTTACCTTGTTCAACGCCGGCCACATCTTGGGATCGAGCTTTATCCTCGTGGAGGCGGGCGGCAAAAAAATAATCTTTTCCGGCGACGTCGGCAACTCGCCGGCACCGCTCATCGGGCCGTGGGAGACGTTTACCGGCGGCGCGACGCACTGCCTCATTGAATCAACCTATGGCGACCGCGTCCATGAGGACTTACCGGAACGCAAAGAGATCATTGAAGACCTCATAGAAGAAACGGCCGCTCGCAAGGGCGTGCTCATGATCCCTGCGTTTGCAATGGAGCGGACACAGGAACTCTTGTTTGAAATAGACGAATTGGTGAGAAACGGCAAAATTCCGAACATTCCCGTGTATCTGGACAGCCCGCTTGCGATACGGCTCAGCGAGGTGTATGAAACGCATCGCGATTATTTTTCCAAAGAGGCACAAGAGCTCATGCGCGGCCGGCACGGGAACATGTTCGGCTTTCCCGGCTTGCACATGACGCTTTCAACCGAGGAGTCAAAAAAAATAAATGACGCGCCCCCGCCCAAGGTGATCATTGCCGGGAGCGGCATGTCGCATGGTGGCAGGATTTTGCATCACGAGCGGCGGTACCTGCCCGATCCCAACTCAACGCTTCTCATCGTCGGTTATCAGGCAACGGGCTCGCTGGGCAGGCAGTTGTTGGACGGCGCGCACACCGTGCGCATCTTAGGCGAAGACGTCTCTGTCCGTTGCCGCGTGAAGGCGATCGGCGGCTACAGCGCGCACGCCGACCAGCCGCAGCTCTTGCGCTGGCTTTCTCCGATGCGCCGCGGTTTGGAGCGCGTGTTTGTCGTGCAGGGCGAGCCGGAAGCGGCACACACTCTGCAGGGAAAGATCATTGACGCGCTGGCGGTTGACGCCGTTGTTCCGCAGATGGGGGAGGAAGTGGTAGTATAGAAGTAATCGCTAATAACGCGAATGGAAAATGGGATCTATAAAGAAATCAAAACCAAGCGAACGATTTTCGGTGACTGAAGCAAAACCGCGATGTTTGCGGTGCGTTATTGCCGTTTCCGGCGCGGCGGAGACCGGCCACTGCGCGCCGGATGCTCACGAGAAAGCGGAAGAAATAGGCCGGGAAATTGCGCGACAGGGGATGGTGCTCGTCACCGGCGCGACCACCGGCATGCCGTACTGGTCGGCAAAGGGAGCAAAAGAGGAGGGCGGGGTCGTCATCGGGTTTTCGCCGGCGGCCTCGGAGGCGGCGCACCTCAAAACCTACCACTTGCCCGTTGACTACCACGATCTCATCGTCTATACCGGGTTTGAGTACGCGGGGCGCAACCTTATTCTCACCCGTTCGGCCGACGCGGTCATCATCATTTGCGGCCGCATCGGTACGCTCAACGAGTTCACGGCGGCGTTTGAGGACAAAAAAGTGATTGGAGTTTTGGTCGGTAGCGGAGGCGCCGCCGATCGCATCAAAGACATCATTGCCTGGTCGCACCGCGGGCCGGGAAAAATCGTTTATTCCGATATGCCGGCAGAACTCGTGCAAAAGGTCGCCGCCGCGGTGCAAAAAGAAAAAGAAGAAAATAACGCATGAAAAAAACTTCTCCCGCAAAAAGCAGTGCGCCTAAACCCATCGGCGTCGTTACCCACTACTACGGGCACCTCGGCGTCGCTATCGTTAAGTTCAACAAACCGGTTAAAGTTGGCATGTCGCTTGAATTTCGCGGCGCCACTACCAACTTCACGCAGGCCTTGGAGTCCATGCAGTTTGACCATAAGCCGGTTACCTCCGCCGCCAAAGGAAAAGAGATTGGCGTGAAGGTGGGCGAAAAAGTGCGCGATGGAGACGAGGTGTTTGGGGTCTAGTACAAAACCGAATTGCATCCCCTCGCTACCGCTCAAACCCCCAGCGAGGGTTCTCGCTGGTGCTTCGGTCTCACTCCTCCGACACGCCTGCGGCGGTCGGAGACTGTGCCCGTTCGGCCTCAGAACCGCGCTCGGAGATACAATTCGGTTTTGCAATACTGGTGTATGGTTGTGAAATGCAAAAGGGGAAAGAATTGCGCGCGATGAAAATCATGAAGCTCTACCGTAATTTTCTGTTGCCCACGGGACTGCTCGCGGGCACCATCATAGGCGCCGGCGTGTTCGCTCTGCCGTATGTGTTCGTGCGCTCGGGCCTGGCGGTCGGTTTTTTTTACCTCGCGCTCGCGGCGGTCGCGTACACGGTCATACACCTTTTGTACGCCGATGTTATTGTCCGCACCGCCGGTGAGCATCGGTTCGTCGGTTACGCGCGGATGTATCTCGGCCGGTTTGGCGGCGACATCGCTTCGGTCATGGTGCACGGCGGTAACCTGTTCGCGCTCACCATCTACCTCGTGCTCTCGGTGAGTTTCGCCAACCTGCTTTTTGCCGGCGGAGCGGACATTTTGAAACTTCTCATATTCTGGGCGCTCGGTTCGGCGGCTATCTTTTTCAATCTCCGCGAAATAGCGCTTTCAGAGCTCGTTGTCACGGCGTTCATGGCGGGCATCATCGGGTTTATTTTTTTTCTCGGTTTTGATCGTATCGGCGCACTGCCCGCGGCGCTGTTTGCCGCGGGCGGCACCTATGCGCTGGCACCGCTTGCCCCGATCCTGTTTGCGCTTTCCGGACGCGTGGCCGTGCCAGCGGTAGTAAAGTATTTCAAGATCAATCATGACAGCCATGATTACCGCGCCATTAAAAAATCCGTAACCATAGGCACGCTGTTTCCTGTTCTTGTGTACGCGGGTTTTATACTCGGCGTCATTGGCCTTTCCAGCGGCGGTGTTTCGGAAGATGCCGTTTCCGGTCTGATCAGCGTCGTGCCGCCGGGACTTCTTACGGTAGTCGGTGTGCTCGGTCTGCTTTCGCTGTGGAGCTCGTACCTTATGATAGGTTTGGATACGAACGCGAGTTTGCAGTACGACTTTTCGCTCTCAAAAACGCTTCGGCTCGGTATCGTCGTACTCGCCCCGCTTTTGCTCTACTTCGCCGGTTTCCAGAATTTTCTCACGCTGGTCAGTTTTGCCGGCGGCGTGTTCTTGGGGTTAGAGGGTGTGTTCATCGTGGCCATGTGGCTCGCCGCGCGCCGCCGGCGCACGGGTTCGCTCTTTCCTAAAGCTACGCCACTGGCCGCGTATGCGGTTTTCGCCGTGTTTGCAACTGCTCTCCTGTATGAAATTTTCAGCAGATTGGTTTAAGATACTTGCGCTTATTGGGTTTTTTGCCGCCCTTGCCTTTGACGGCCGCCTGCTCGTCGGTTCGGCGATCCCGGGCTTCCACGAGTACGAAAGTTTTGCGGTATACCTTAGCGATTTTTTTGCCGTTTTCCTCATTGGTTTGAACTGGCGGCGTTTGAGGGAAGTATTTTTTCTCTTGCCGCGCGTCGGGCGCGGTTCATTGCTTGTGTTTATTATCTTTGCCGCCGTCTCGGTTTTTGCTGCCGCATCGGCGTCACTTGCGCTGTATGCGCTCGCGCGGCTTGTGCTGGCAATGCTTGCGGGTTTAGCCGTCGCCGCGCTCGTGCGCGAGCGCGGTGCGCTGTCGCTTATCGCGTCTGTGTTTATTGCCATCGTCGCGCTTGAAGCCGCGCTCGGCATTGCGCAGTTTGCTCGGCAGGAGAGCATTGGTTTGCATTTTTTGGGCGAGTCGCCGATTGCCGCGGGCGATCCGGCGACAAGCCGCATTCTGATAGGCGGTGCCTACGTTGTGCGCGCCTATGGCACGTTCCCGCATCCGAATGTATTCGGCGCGTTTTTGGTGCTCGGTCTCATCGCGCTCTGCGCGCTCTGGTTGCGCATTGACTGGCGGGGCGCGATTGCCGCGTGGCGCGCGGACAAGCCATATTTACGCATCGTTTTGAAAACGCTCGGTGGCTCTGTCCTTATCGCCTGTCTCATGTCTCTCGTCGCTTTTGGCTTGGTTCTCACCTTCTCCCGCACCGCATGGATCATCGGCGCCGGTGCCGCACTGCTACTCGCCCTGTTCCACATGCGGACATCGTGGCGGCGCTCGCTTTCGCTTATGGTACTGTTGTTTGCTGCTAGTGCGTTTGCCGTTTTTCCTCTGCGCGCGTTTGTGGCACCGCGCGCGGCTGTTTCTGTTTCCGACCGCGCCGTCACCGAGCGGATTGCCTATAGCCGTGTCGGGTTTGAACTGGTCAAACAACATCCGCTCTTTGGCGTAGGCATCGGCAACCAGGTGCTTGTCGGCGTACAAACCGGCGCCTACGAACGCGCCGGCATTGCGAACACGAAACCCTGGCTCATCCAACCGGCGCACAACATTTACCTACTGGTGGCGAGCGAAATAGGCATGGTTGGAGGACTGGCACTCCTTGCGTTTTTCATAGCGGCACTTGTCGGTTGTGTTCGTACCTTGTTCCGCCGCCAGCACGATGACTATGACGATGACAAACAGGGAAAGATCTCGCGTATTGTTGTCATCGTTATGTTGTCATCGTTATTGTTATTTGCCTTTGTGGACCACTTCCCGTGGACGCTCGCGCAAGGGCAGCTGATGTTGTGGTT
>CAYIFE010000018.1:0-7902 GCA_964362605.1 uncultured Candidatus Saccharibacteria bacterium | reverse complement strand
CCTGCTCGCCCGCCGCGCGCGCGAGCGGTTCGGACAGCTCGCGCTCATCGGATTCGGATCGGTCATTGCCATCCAAACGTTCGTCAACATTGGCGCGATCTCCGGCCTGTTACCGCTCACCGGCACGCCACTGCCGTTTGTCAGTTACGGCGGCACTTCACTGGCTGTGTTCATAACCATGGTGGGCATTGTTGCTAACATCAGTACAAACCGATAACGATGAAAAAAATAAAGATACTGCTGACCGGCGGGGGGAGCGGGGGGCACATCTACCCTCTCGCGGCGGTCGCGCGCGAACTGCAAAAAGCGGGCGCGGTGCGCGGCTACGAAGCCGACATCCGCTACTTTGGGGATCCGGGCGTGCACCGGTTTGCGTTAGAAGCGGTGCAGGTGCGCATCACCCGCATCACCGCCAGCAAGTGGCGCCGGTATGTTGATCTTCAAAATATATTGGATATTTTCAAATTTGCGTTCTCCGTTCTCCAGGGGCTGTGGAAGGTGTACTGGTTTATGCCGCACGTATGCTTCAGCAAGGGCGGTCCGGGATCGTTCGCGGTCATCGCGGTTTGCCGCTTCTACGCCATTCCCACCGTCATCCATGAATCAGATGCCGCTCTCGGTTTGGCAAATAAGCTCGCCGCGCGGTATGCACGGCTTGTTGAACTCGGCTTTGCATCCGCGCAGGAACAACTCGACGAAAAAGTAAAAGCGCACGTGGTGGGCAATCCGGTAAGACCGGAAATAACCGCGGTGCGGGAAAGCATCGCCGATGCGCCCTATGCGAAGGCCGAGTTCGGCTTCAGCCCGCAGGAACCGGTCGTGCTGTTTATCGGCGGCTCGCAAGGCGCAGAGGCATTGAACGGTTTTGTTCTGGAGAACATCCGGGCGCTCACCGACCATGTCCAGGTGCTCCACCAAGTGGGTATACAAAATTTCGCCGCGTACCGGCAGGAATTTGATTTCGCCAACCCCCTGCCGAAAGAGACTCGCTACCGCTATGCGTTCGTTCCTTACTTTTCAAACAACATCGCGAAGGCGTACCAGGCCTCCGACATCGTGGTAGCCAGATCAAGCGCCGGGGTCATCGCGGAAATAGCGGCTCTCGCCAAACCGTCGCTCCTGGTGCCCATTCCCGGTTCCGCAAACGACCACCAGCAGTACAACGCGTACGAATACGCGCTTTCCGGCGCCGCGGTCGTTATTGAACAGGAAAATCTGCTTGTTAGCATTGTTATCAATGAAATAACCCACATACTAGGCGACCAGACGCGCTACCGCGCAATGGCTGACGCCGCGCAGAAATTCTATAATCCCGAAAGCGCCCAGCTCATCGCCAGCGATATTTTCACCATTGCCGGCGCGTAGCGCGCGGAAAAACGGCAGGGGAACGAGGAATACTTTCCAAACGCGGGAGAATCTAATATCATATGAGGCATGACTTCCGCTCAACCGGTACGGGTTCGTTTTGCGCCGAGTCCGACCGGGCTCCTGCATATCGGCGGTGCCCGTACGACATTGTTCAATTGGCTCTTTGCGCGTAAACACGACGGCGCGTTCATTTTGCGCATAGAAGACACCGATACGGCACGCTCGCGGCCGGAGTACGAGCGTGATCTGTTGGAACAGTTGCACTGGCTTGGGTTGGATTGGGACGAAGGACCGGCGTTTGACGGCAAAGGATACCGCGGTGCGTTCGGTCCGTACCGCCAGAGCGAGCGATTGGACCTGTATGAGACGTATGTGCGCAAACTGCTGGAACAAGCAAACGCGTACCACTGTTTTTGTACGACCGAAGAACTGGAGGGGGAGCGCCAGAGCATGATGTCACAGGGCATCCCGCCGCGCTACAACGGCAAATGCCGGGAATTGTCAAAAAAAGAATCCGAGGCAAAGCTCGCCGGCGGCGCGCCATCGGTCATCCGTTTTAAAACGCCGGAAGAAAAGATATCGTTTACCGATCTCATCCGCGGCAAAGTTACCTTTGACGGCGCGCTGATGGGGGACATGGTTATTACAAAAAGCGTGCGTGAACCGTTATACAATTTTGCGGCCGCCGTAGATGACCATCTCATGCAAATTTCCCACGTCATACGGGCAGAAGAGCACCTCGCTAACACGCCTAAACAAATAATGTTCCAGCGCGCGCTGGACTTTGACCAGCCGACGTACGCTCACCTGCCGCTTATCTTAAATCCCGATCGCAGTAAAATGTCAAAGCGTTTTGTAGCGGTCGCGGTTTCCCAGTACCGCCAGCAGGGATACCTGCCGGAAGCCCTGGTAAACTTTATGTCCTTGCTCGGTTGGCACCCGACGGCAGAGCAGGCGCACACGGAGGATCAGCAAAACCGCGAACGCGAGATTTTTACCCGGGACGAGATCGTCAAGAACTTTGACCTCGCGCGCGTGCAAAAAGCCGGCGCGGTGTTCAACGTAGAAAAACTTGATTGGATCAATGCCCAGCACCTGCGCGCCATTGACGCGACCGAACTGCTTGAGCAGATACGCCGTCTCAACCCTATTCCCAAGGGATTTTCCAACGAACAGCTGGAGAAGATCGTTGTGCTGGTTCGTGACCGGATGAAAAAGCTCTCCGATTTCGCCGCGCTTACGGATTACTTTTTTGCTCTGCCGACATACGACGCAACACTGCTCATATGGAAACAAACCTCCGCGGATACCATCCGCGATACGCTCCGCGCATCGTATGCGCTCATAGAAAACGCTCCGGACGAGGAGCTCTCAAAAGAAAAACTGAAGAATGATCTTGCCGCGCTCGCAGACGAGCGCGGCAGGGGAGAGGTGTTCTGGCCCCTGCGGGTCGCTCTTTCCGGCAAAGACGCTTCGCCCGGGCCCCTAGAGATCATGGAAATACTGGGAAAACGCGAGAGCATGCGCCGCATATCCCTTGCCATTGAAAAACTGAAATGAAACCCCACCGAACATACGCGATCGCGGTCATCATTGGTGCGGTTCTTTTTGCCGCGGCCAGCACACTGCCGTTATTTGCGGCAACGGCGGACGACCTGCGAAAGGCGATAGACGAAAAAACCGGCCAGCTCTCGGCGATACACGCGCAGATACAGGAAACGCAGAAAAATCTGTTTGACGTGACACAGAAGAACAAAACGCTCAAGCAGGAGATAAAGAACTTTGACTACCGCATCAACCAGCTCGCGCTCGGCATGAAAGCCGGGGAAATAAAAATAGAAAAACTCGGTCTGGAGATAGAGGCGCTTGAAATAGGCATCGGCGACAAACAGCGCGCCATCGGCATAAAACGCGAGGCAATAGCGGATTTCCTGCGCGAACTCAACGAGAAAACCCGCGAAAACCTGCTCGCGCTTTTTTTGGCGAACCGGACGCTGGCCGAGAGCGTCTCGCAAACGCAATCCATCGCCGACGTGAACGAGAAGCTCTCCGGAGAAGTCGCTGCCCTGGAAACCGTCAGAGAACAGCTTACCTCAAATCTTACCGCCGTCACGGCAAAAAAGCGGGAAGTTGAAACCGAGTACGGCGGGCTTAAGGTCAAGAAAATGATATCTGAAGAACAGAAAGACGCACGCCAGGATCTTTTAAAAACAACCAAAAACCAGGAAAAGACGTATCAGGAACAGCTCAAGGAGCTGGAGAAGAAACAGAAAGAAATAGGGGATGCCATAGACGAAATAGAGGCGCAGCTGCGCAAATCGTTTGACCCGAACTTACTGCCCGCCAAGCGTCCGGGCGTTTTCATCAAACCGATAGCCGGCGCGCCGCTGACGCAAGGGTATGGCGCCACTTCGTTTGCGCAAAAAGCGTATAAAACGGGTTTCCATAACGGAGCGGACTATGGCGCGCCCATCGGGACTCCCGTGGTCGCCGCCCGCGACGGCAAGGTCATCGGCGTAGGGAACAACGGCAAGTACCAATACGGCAAATACATCGCCATTGAACACGATATCAAGCTCACCACGCTGTACGCGCACCTTTCAAAACAGCTGGTGGCCCCGGGGGAGACGGTTACCGCCGGACAGCTGATCGGCTACAGCGGGAACACCGGGTATTCGTTCGGCCCGCACGTGCACTTGACAGTTTACTGGTCAGATAGCGTGATATTCAAGTCATTTTCAACCTGTCCTAACTGCGGTTTGATACCGGTCGGCGTAACCATCAATCCGCTGGATTACATTTAGTAACTCCGTAGTGATATACTGCATACATGGTGTCGGTCGGGATAAAACTCTTTGTAGCGGCAGAAATTGCGAGTTTTTTGATCGTCCCATTCATGCATGCGGCAAACGCGCAAAACAATACCGATCTTGCGCCTACCATTGATACCGGCGTTAAACTCGTTAAACAAGTTGGCGTACTGCTGACCCAGCTCGCGTCCGCCGCGAGCCGTTGGCTGGAGATTCGCACCGGCTACACGTTTGAAAAAGTGGCACGCCTGGCGGGGGACATTATCCTTTGGTTCTTACAACTCATGGTACAGATCGTGCAGTGGCTCATCCGCGCGCTCGTATAGCAATAGGGAAGGGAGTGAGAAAAACGAAGCGTGCGGAACGTCAGATATAATCTGACGTAAAATATACCTTGTACGACAGATCATAGACCTCATCATTTCTCGCGCATCTCGCTCCCCCTCTACGCATGTTCACACCTCAAAACCCAGACACGTTCAAAGAACTCGCCGGCTACACCATTGACGGCGTTTGGTATCCGCGCGTCACCAAAATTTTAGAGATAAAGGCAAAACCCGCCCTCTACCGCTACTACGCCGAAGCCGCTAACTATAAAGCCGCCCAGGACGCCACGAGCAAGTCTGCGGAAGAAGGCACTCTGCTCCACGAAACGGTCCAAAAACTGCTCATCGGAGAAAAAACGGACATTCCCCCATCCATCGCACCGGCAGTCAACGCCGCGATGGAGTTTGTGAACGCGCACAATATCCAGTTTGATGCGGATTTCATAGAAAAACGCATCGTGAACCGCGAAGCGCGCTACGCCGGCACCATAGACGCAATAGCGCTCATCGGCGGGAAAATAGGCGTGCTGGATATTAAAACGTCGCAGTCCATCTATCGCGACTACAATCTGCAGACCGCCGCGTACATGCATCCCCTCTCGCAAGAGGTGAAGGGCTTGCAAACGCGGTGGATACTGCGCATTGACCAACAGAAAACATGTCTCGCGTGCGGCGCAACTCTGCGTCCCAAAGGAGGGCGCGAAAAGATCCGTCCCGCATTTCCCAGAAACGGCACCGCCATGTGCGATACCGGCGCTCACCAATGGTCCGATCTCAAGGGGATAATTGAGCTCAAGGAATTCCCCTACTGGCAGACGGATTTTGAGGCGTTTTTAAGCGCCAAGCGCCTGTGGGAGTGGGAAAACGAGTGGATGCTCAAAAAGATCGGATATTTGGTTTAAAAAGCCGCACTTTTATTTGTTTTCCTGATACAGATGCTCAAGCGCGTATGCGAGCGTGCCGCCGTATTTTTTGCGCGGATTGAAGATATTTTTGGGGTCAAAGATCCGTTTTACCTCGCCGAAGAGCTGATACACGTCGCGGCCGAACATATCGGATAAAAACGGTGTTCGGATGAGCCCGTCGTTGTGCTCGGCGGTGATGGAACCGTGAAAACGATTCACGAGCGCATACACCTTCTCCGAAAGGTCCTTAATGATCTCGCGCAAATGCGGATCGCGCGCGTCCACGAGCGGAATGATATGAAAGTTGCCGTCTCCGGCGTGCCCCGCTATGGTGTAGGTCAACGTTTTATATTGTTCCAGAATTTCGTTGAGTTGCGGCAAAAACTCCGGCAGGTATTCCGGCCGCACGATGATATCGTCTATGAACGGCGCGGTTCGCTTACCCTTCAGGTGATTGCGCAAAAGATTGAAGCTCTCGCGCCGCATGGTCCAGTATTTTTGCGCTTCGGGCGCTGTGGTGATGAGGTGGGTCTTCGCCGGTAACTGGGCGAGCGCGGCACGGGCGCGCTGCGCTCTCTCGGTCGCCTCTTCGGTCGTTGCCGCGGTAAATTCTGCCAGCAACACAAGCTTGGGAATGCCGCCGGTGGCCGCCATCCAGAATTCGGGCAAAAAACGCCACGCAAGCGAAACAATGCTCTTTGCTTTTAACAGGCGCATGAGCGAGGGCAGATACCGCAGGGTGAGCATGAGCGTATGGTTGTCAAACGATTCAAACGTCTCCGGTTTGTGCTTCAAAACCTCGGCAACCAGTTTTCCGAGCGCGGCGATGTCGCGTAAAAAAATGGCAAGCAGTACCGAATGCGGCATCGGTTCAACCAGCCGGAACTCTATTTCGGTGATGATGCCGAGCGTCCCCTGCGAACCGGTGAACAGCTTCGTCATATCAAACACTCCCCTATCCCACACATCCCACAACGCATAGCCCGCGGAATTCTTTGAAACCTTCGGCCGCGCGTTTTGTATGCGTTCGTAGTTGCGTTCTATGAGCTCATGCAAACGCCGGTACGCCTCGCCCTCAAAATCCCGCTGTGATTCTTTCTGCGCAAGCTCTGGTGCGGTTAGAGGTGAGAACGAGTACTCGTTGCCGTCGGCAAGGATCACCTTGAGGCGATGCACATAGCGCTCGGTTTTGCCATACGCGAGCGTCTTTTCCCCGCCGGCGTTGTTGGCAACCATGCCTCCCACCGTGCACATCTCCCGCGAAGCGGGGTATGAAGGCAAAAACAAGTTTGCGGCAAGCGTAGCGAGTTCAAAGTCACGGTAAAACACGCCCGGTTCCACAATAGCCGTGTGCGCGGCCGCATCAATGCGCCCTATGCGGTTGAAGTGGCGCGTCATATCAACGATGACGGAATCGCTAAGCGGTCCACCGGTCATGTCCGTGCCAGCCGCTCGCGCGGTGAGCGCCGTGCCCGGATGTTCACTGACATAGCGCACGAGCGTTTTGATGTCGCTTACCGACTTTGGAAACGCTACTGCGCTCGGTCTGACAAAAAACAAACTCGCGTCGCGGCTGTAGCGGGTAAGCGTTTGCGCGTCTTGAGCGATCTCGCCGGAAAACGAAGCCAGTTGATCTTTGAGCATACTTTGGGAAATTTACATTGCGGGCGTGCGCAAGCGGTTCACGATGTCCCGCTCAACCGTTTCCCGATCCGCGCCGTACTTCAAACCCGTGTATTCCTTTAACTTTGCGATGTTCTGCAAATTTCCCTTACCGACGCGATTGATGCGCAGGGTAAACGGCGGAGAGGTTTGTCCGTGCATCAGAAGCTTCGCGTACGCATTGAAGTTATCTATGTTGACCAGGTCATTTTTTGAAAACACCGGTTCAAACTGCTTGATCAGGAACTCGGCGTCCTCCGCACCCACGCGAAAACTGATGAGGGAGCCGACGTTGCCGAACACCGCGTCCTTTATCTTATCCGTCAGCTGACCGATGAACTGGTGCGCCATGGTCAGGTTGAGCCGGTACTTGCGGGCCTCGGAGAGAATGGTGGAAATGGAGTCGGTGGTGAAATTTTGGAACTCGTCAATGTAGAGATTGAAATCGCGCCGCGCATCCTGATCGGCAATGTCAACGCGCGAAAGGGCCGCCAACAATATCTTGCCAGTGATGACCATGCCGAGCAGTCCCGCATTGATATCCCCTATCCTGCCCTTGGACAGATTAACGAGCAGAATTTTCCCCTCATCCATCACCTTCCGGAAATTGAACGCTGAAACCGGTTGGCCGATGATGGGCCGGACATAATCGTTTGAAATAAAGTTGTTGAACTTAGAGGTGATGTACGGCGCCATGTTGGCCAGCGAGTGCTCGCCGGTGGCTTTGGCCGCCTCCTTTTGCCAGAAATCAATGACCACCGGATTGGTTATCCGGGCGAGCTTGCGGGCGCGGAAGTCCTCGATGGGAAGCGACAGGACGATGTGGGGAGA
>CAYIFE010000017.1:0-7998 GCA_964362605.1 uncultured Candidatus Saccharibacteria bacterium | reverse complement strand
ATGGTTCTGAAACAGTGTCATCAAGAAGGGTAACGGCTACGGTTTTTGAGGCCGCTCCGGCGGGAATGGTTACCGGGCTTGATATGGCAGTGTAATCGGCGTTGGCAGTGGCCGTGCCGCTCACTGACACGCTCACGTTGAGTGCGCTCCCCGTGCCGCCGGTCCGTGAGATAGTGAACATTCCCGCATCAGACGGTTCGGCGGCATTCGGATCCGACGCGGTGATTGAAACGGTGATGGGCGTGTATTGGAACGTGACCTGAATATCCTCACCGGCGATAAAATTGCCGGCGGAGATCGCTGTGGAACACGTTCCCGCAGAACACGCTGCCGGAGAAAAAGATGACGGCACGCAAGGCGTCCCGCCGCTGGCGTAGGTGCACACGCCTACCGTTTCATCATACCCACTGACATCATCAACATTGATCGTGTGGTTGTCCGTCGGAACCGATAAAAACGCGGCGGGGTTGGCGCTCTGCTTCGGCGGTACGTCTACCCATGCATCAGTTGCGACGGAAAAAAGAGAAAGGTTGTTGTCAACCCGCTTAACAGCCACATTCGCCTCCGTTCCCGGCGTGGGTGCCTGGGCAAGCTGGCACCCCTGCACCTGCGGGGCCTTCGGCGGCGTACACAGGTTGATCGCGGAAATGCCGCCGGCACCGGTGGTCGCGTTGAAGTCACACTGCTCGCCGGTGTTGTAAGTGTTGGGTGACTGCACAACGGCATCACCGCAGAAACCGTCTTGCGGCGAACCGCTCGTGCACAACGGATCGTCGCGATCTATGAGGCCGTTGCAGTTGTTGTCTATTATGTCAGTGCAATTTTCGCCCGCGGACGGTTTTATGACACCGCTTGCATCATTACAATCGTTGGCGCAGTTGGTGAAACCGTCGCCATCGCCGTCTACACACGAAACGCCGTCAACCGAGAGCGTCTGACTGCCGGTCGGAAAACCGAGCGCGTAGCCGAGTCCGCACACCTGCGACTCAATGATGTTGGAAAGATCAATGCCCACGGGAAAACCGGAACTCGGCACGCCGACATTGAGCCACGTCTTGGTGAACAGATCGCGGTACTCGTTGAGGTAGCTCGCCGCGTTGGAAACACCGAGCGCCGCGGCAACCTTGAGCGCGCCGCACACTCCTTGGTACACCTGGTTCGTTTGCCCCTGATACACGTCTTCGCCGTTCTTTTTGAGATGGCCGTAATATGCAAACGGCGTATACCCGGTCATCGCCGAAAGCAAGTAACCGGGAGCGGGACCGCTGACAATGTTATTAATAGGCCCGATGCCCCCGATATCTTCATTGAGGTAGATTCCGTTGCCGCCGACGTAGCCGTTCTTAACTTTGTCGTAACGCTTGTAGCCGTAGGTAAAGAAAAACTCCAGGCCGTCGGCAATGCTGTTTTCTAGCTTGGTGAGGGTGCCGCTGTCGGTGATCGCTTCGTCGTAGGCGCGCGCGAGGCCCTCCAGCGCAAGCGCGTCTTCAAGAAGCTGGATGCGGCAGTGTACCTGTCCGCTCGGGTCTTGGTTGTTCGGATCAGTGGCTTTGCAAAACGTGTTTTGGTCTTGAGTGGGATCATAGTTGAGGTATTTAACCGGCAGAGGATCGCCGGTAACCGGATTAACGCCTTTGGCGCCGGTTGCGCTCTTGTCGCGGATTTTATCTATGTACGTGACCACATTATTCGCGGCCGATTGGTAGACGGGGTTGCCGGTTATTGCGTAGACGCGTGCGAGCGCCGCGAGCGCCCGGCCGCGGCCGCGCAGCTGGGTGGCGGTGTAATCAACGTTATTTATATTGTAATAGTTGTACGCGCTTGCGAGCGGCGCGGCCTGCCCTTCGGCAAGAAAACGCGCCGCGTAGTTCGCCGTGTAGATGAACGCATTGACCTCGGGGCCGAGCGATACGTGCGCGTCGCCTCTGCCGTACCAGCCGTGCCAGAGATTCAAACTGTACGGCGGCGAGTAGTCGGCAACGGTCTTGCTGTTTTTGTCCGTGCGGTATTCACCGGACGCATGTATGTCACTGCCGCAAAACCCGAGACCATCTTGCGCGTTGTAGTAGAGAATACAATTAAGTGTCCCGTTGTTTTCTTGAAACATCGGCACGGTATACACGCCAAGCAAAGATTTCGGGTGAACCGCGGGATCAAACCCTATCGCGTAGTTGGGAATGGCGGCGGACCCGTAGAGGTAAAAGCGCAGCCAGCCGCGCAGATAACGATTCTCACAGCGATTACTGCAGGACATGAGATAGCGGATGACGTCGGTCGGTTCCTGGTGATACTTGAGTTGTTCGCCGGTCGCCTCATTGTCTTTGATGATGTGCCTGTAGGGGCCAAAGCGGTGGCCATACGTTGGATTCGCGGCAATGCCCACAGCAGAAGCGTATCGGGCCGCCGCATCGGATGCAAAATTGAAATTGGGGTTGATGGCGTCCGGATTGGGCACAAAACTGAAAAATGATCCCGCGCCGTTCCAGCGTGCGAGCGACTGACCGGCTTCAATGCCGTTTTCATCAAACGGATCAACGAACGACGGCACCGACACACTGCCGAGGTGAAGCACCATATTGGTTAACAGTCCCTGCCCCGCGCCAATGAAGTTGCTCTGCTGATTTGCCGGAATGTTTGTCGGACCTTCGCCGTACGACGCCGCAAGCGTTTGCTGACCGGTAGTCGGCATCACATAAAACCGCGCGTTACTTTGCTTGAATGATGGCGCGAGATAAGAGCCATCGACGACATGGAGGTAGCTGTTCTGGGTGCCGCCATCGTTGATGTCAACGTATGCGGAGTCATAGAATACCGCGCCGTTCTGGCCGACGGTGTAATTCCAGTTCGCATCCCACGTGTCCTCGCCAAGATCGCCAAAATTGACGATCACATGCTGGATGCGCACGTACGATTTTCCGGAAACGAACGTGATGAAGAACTTTGAGGTGAACAGGTACGGGAGACACGCGTGGCCTTCCTCGGCCGGACACGAGGCGGCGGGCGTGTGTTTTTTGGTGAACTCGTACACTCGTGCCACCGGTCCGCTCTCAATGAGCTTTGTGTTTGGATCACTCTCGCTAAAAGTCGTTTCATATGTGCCGCCCGCGCCGGCAATGCTCTTGCTCACCGCCTTGAGCGTGCCGCTCGTTAAAAATGTCTGCGCCGCGGGAGTGAGTCCGAACAACGCTTGTGCGTCGCCCGAGGTGATGACTTGATATATCCGTTCCTCGCCGGGCGCAAGCGACGCAAGCACGCGGACAATTGCTGTCCGCACAGAACCGTTTTTATAGAACGAGGTCGGCGCGGCCTGGGTTGTGAGAACGGCCGCCGTTATCTTGTCGCGCAGCCGAACAGATGCCAGGTCTGCTTTTGTCATTGTTCCCTCGGTAAACGAAACCGGCACGCTGGCAAGATCGTCTGCAAGCGCGAACGTGGTGTTTGTGTTTTTGATGAACACTTCATCGGCGTCAAGCGGCGATCCTCCGGTTGCCTGCGCCAAAAATCCACTTTTTCCCAACTCTCGCCACCCGCCAAGAGCGACAAAGAGCGCCGCCGCAAACACCAGCGGCGACCAGAGAGATATTCTAAAAAACCGGCGCGCATTCATCCGTCGCTTAATCGTAGCACAACTTCACGCGCCGCTTGGGTGGATAATTCCTTTGACCTTGACACCACAAACAAGGTATCGTTACCGCATACATATGCGCGAGCAAAACCGACAGATACTCGTCCTTCTGACAATTTCAACCGCGATAGTTGCGGTGCTGTTCATTGGTTCTCTGCAAAAACAGAATATTCAAAGATATAACGCAGCGGCGCGCGAGGCCATACTGCAGTTTCTCCCTCAGACAACGGATGTCACCATTGGTTCCGGCGTCGCGCTCCGGCGCGGCAACCGCGCGCTCGTCCACTACACCGCACGTCTGGAAAACAATACGGTGTTTGACAGCACCCGCCAGCGCGGCCAGCCGCTCGAAGTGGTTGTCGGTTCAAACGCCGTTGTCGGCGGATGGGACAGCGGCCTCGCCGGCATGCGCATCGGCGGCAAACGCACCATCACGATCCCGGCCGCACGCGTGAAAACCTCGGGTCTGCCGTTTTCCTCCGCTCTCACCATTGAAGTTGATCTGCTTGCGGTCAAACAATAGTTCAAATTCACGGTGATATCGGATAAAGCGCGTTGAGCTTGGTGCGCGTGAGCGGCCCGACGATACCGATCGCCTCAATGCCATACTTCGCTTGGAATTTCTTAACCGCCTTTTCCGTGAGCGCGCCGAAGTAACCGCTCACTATTCCTTCCGGATAGAGCGCGGGGTTTTTTTGAGGTATTCCTGCAGTAGCGTTACCTGCGCATCGGTTACGCCAACCGACACTGTTTTAGTGAACACCATGCTTCCCGCCGGAGCAGTCGCGGGAGGAGGAGTTACCGGCGCAACTATCGCCGCGCCCGCACCGGTAAACGCGTTCAGTTTCGCGCGCGTTTTCGGTCCGACATAGCCATACCCCGGATCGCCGGCGGCGGCGATGCCGTATTTTTTCTGGAACTTTTGCACCGCAATTTCGGTGAGCGCGCCGAAAAATTGCGTTTCGTTTCCCTTTGATCCAACGCCGGAAATTGCTATCTGCGTCGCGGCGTCCGCATTGAGAAACTTTTGGAGGATAGCCACGTGCGCGCCCGACGAGCTCTTTCCAAAATTGAACGTGAAGGAATAGGTGCCTGCCTGCCC
Organism: uncultured Candidatus Saccharibacteria bacterium; assembly: GCA_964362605.1. GTDB lineage: Bacteria > Patescibacteriota > Minisyncoccia > UBA6257 > 1-14-0-10-40-38 > CAYIFE01. The sequence continues at coordinate 3,271 of CAYIFE010000017.1, read as the reverse complement.
GGATCCCGCCGGCGCTTTTAATTGCTGTTGCGTCTGTCCCTGCTGTTGGGCTGGCGGTGTTTGCCCTTGTCCAACCGGCGGTTGCGCATTCTGCGGCGGAATAAAAACACTGCCCCCGCCTCCCCCGCCACTACTTCCACCACCGCTTCCTCCACCACTACTTCCGCCTCCCCCACCGCCGCCACCGCCATCTCCATCTCCCGCTGATGGCGGCGGGGGAGGAGGTGCTTGCTCCGCAGCGGCGTATTGAAACACGACTTTAGTCACGGTATCGGCTGAAACCGAAATTGGCACGGAACAGGAGCTCGCCGAACACGTCGGAACCGTCGGAAACGTAGTTACGAAACACTCCGCGCCACCGGCCGGATACGTGCAGGTGTTTGCGGTTTCGGTATAGCCGCTCACGTCGGTGACATATGCCGTGTGGGTGCCAACCGCGACGTTGGCAAACGTCGCCGGGTTTTCCGTTTTGTCGGCGAGCGCATCAATCCACGCTTTGGTTCCCGTGGGCGCGCTCACCGCCAGCAGATCCGTACCCACCCGCTTGATGACTGCCGTGCCGGCTGCGGGCGGCTGACTGGAGCCGCACGACGGCGCAACGAAACTGGCTGTTTCCGAATATACCTGCCCGGCGGCGTAGTAGACGCGCGCGCTGTACGTCGCACCCGCGGTAAACGAGAGCGGCGTGGTGATGACAACCGGATTAAACCCGCTCGGCGTGTCCGTATTTGTTGCTCCGCCGGCAACCGATTTCGCCCAATACCCGTTGCTCCACACGTCATCGCTGTCGATCTCCACCGTATACCCTTGCGCGCCAAGGCCCGATTCCTGCCATGAGATGCTTGCCTGCGCCGCCGAACCGCTGCACGCCGCGGTTATCAGCGGGGCGGGAGGAGACGGCGGCGGGGGAGGAGACGGAGGTAGGGGCGGCGGGATCGGCTCGCCCGCGCCGGCGGCAAGGAACGTGACCGGCACCCGCGCAAGCCGTTTGGTGAGCACCGCGGGGTCGTCCTGAATGGCAAAGTAGAGGTACGCGCTCGGTCCGACCGTCGTGAAATTCGGATCGCCGCTGCCGTGGTCGATCAGGGAAGGATAGAGGATCTGCGTGCCACCCGCGAGCAGGGGCAACCCGGCGGGCGGGACGGACGAATAGAAGAACTTCGCGAACGAACCAATGAGCTTGGGTTTTCCCCACGTGATGAGGTCGTCCGAGAGCCAGTAGTAGGCGCCGTTGAGCAACTTCTCATTGCTGCCGTTCTCGTCGAGGTCGGTCCACTGGCCATAGTCGCCCACCGCCAGGTACTTGCCGAAATACGTGCTCCACGCCACCGTGGAAACACCGACATCGAACGGCCCCAAGCCGTAAACGGAATCGGCCGTGAGGACCTTGCACGCCTTCGTGCCGTCCATCGCCGTATTGAAACCGGTTCCGTCCCACATCTTCCATACCGGGTTGAGCGAAGAAATGTCATCGGCGCGCAGGAGGCAGGCGCCCGCCGGCTGCGAGGGGTACGGGATGGCTTTGACAAACGCGTAGTACTTTCCGTCCGGCCCGCGGATGATGTTGGACGGCCCGTCAATGCCCGATGGCACGTTGTTGGCCGTGGGTATTGCATACGGCGGGACGGCCGCTTTGTAATTTGACGGGTGCGTATACTTCTTTCCGCCGTCGGTCGAAGCGGACGCCGTGATGGCGTAGAACGTGCACTGGGGACTGGTGCATCCCGGCGGACTGATTTCGGTGTGCACGAGCGTATAGACCTTATCGGTGCCGGGGATGCGGTAGGGGCCGCCCATCCACTCGCTGCCGAGCAGTTTTGTCAGATCGGCGTCGGGGGTGGGCACGAGCACGGGGCCACTCACACAGTCGCGCTTGAGGGTGTTGAAATCCGGTCCGATCATCCGGAAATTGCCGACGAACGCGCTGTACGTGTTGCCGGTGTACGCCGGAAACGTTGAGAGGAGCTGGATGTTGCCGGCCCCGTCTTTAAACGCGCGCGCCGGCGTGTCTGGCAGGTCCAAAAACGCGCAGCTGTCGCCGGAATACGAACCGGTGTTTGGATTAAAATCGCCGGCAAACACTATCTCCTCGGCTCCCGCGATTGCCGCTGCGGCGGGAATTACTGCGACCACCGGCGTGGGTGGTCCCTCGCCGCCGAGCGCATTGAACGAAACGGCAAAGTATTCGTACGGCAAACCGTTGACGACCGACGCGTCGAGATAGGAACTGCCGCTCGTCTGGGTGAGCAGTTTGAACTGGTTTGCTCCGAGGTTGAGCTTGCGGTACATGCGGTAGCCGGAGGCGGCAGGATCCGCGCTGGCGGTCCAGGACAGCTGCACCGCTCCGTCTTTTGGCTGCGCCGTCAGTCCCGACGGCGGCGTTGGCCCGACGGCTTGCGATGTGTATTTAAACACTACCTTTGCCACCGCATCGGCGGTAACGGAAACCTGCACCGAACAACCGGATCCGTCGCAAACGGGAATTAAGGGAAATGCGGTAACCGAGCATTCGGCATCTCCGATCGCATACGAACAACCGCCGGCTTCCTCCAAATAATTGGCGACATCGGTTGCGTACGCGGCATGGCTGCCGACCGGAAGATTGGAAAACGAGGCAGGGTTTGCCGCCTGCGGCGGCAGTGCATCTACCCACCCCGTCGTGCCCGGCGGCGCTGTACCGGAAGAAAGATCGCTCCCCACGCGTTTAACCAGCACCTCCCCGCTTTCCGGTGGAGCCGGTGCGGTGAGCGTCAGCGTAGCAAAAACCGCCACAGGACTGTTGACTGTCCCTGTGGCTCCGGAAATGGTGATCGTTGAACTATACGTTTCCACCGTCAGCCCGATAATGTTCACCTGTACCGCTAACACAACATCTCCTGTTCCCGAAGCGGGCGTTACGGAGAGCCACGACGCATCATCAGTTGCCGACCACTCTAATGTTCCGCCGCCGGTATTGGCAACCGCGATGGTTTGCGGCGGAGGATTCGCGCCGCCTAGGGTGGCATTGAACGAGAGCTGTAGCGGATTTACCGTGAGTATCGGACGCAATCCGCCCTGTTGGGACAAAAACTGTTGCCGCGGCAAAAGACCGGATCGCGTGTTTAAAAAAAGCGTCACCAGTATTCCGAAAAAGACGGCCGCAATGATTTCCCCTTTTTTCATGTACCCTCTCGCTACAGTATAGCAGTCACAGAATGGTTCTTGCGCTGACGGCAGTGGATAATTTTTCCACCCGCACGCCGAGGAGACGGATGCGTTGTTTGCGTGGGTT
>CAYIFE010000016.1:6352-8107 GCA_964362605.1 uncultured Candidatus Saccharibacteria bacterium | reverse complement strand
CCATCCGAAACAGTCATTCTGACCATCAGTTTGGGAGCAGGATATGCCGTGGGCAGTCCAAGCAACGACACGGTTACTATTGCGGACAATGACGGTTCCGGCGGTGGATCGGCGCCCAATGCGCCGAGCGATCTTACAGCCGGCGTTGTAGAGTTCAACGTCGTGTCGCTGTCATGGACGGACCATGCCGATGATGAGACCGGGTTTACCGTTGAGCGCAAAACCGGCAGTGATTCGTTTTTCCAAGTCGGTCAGACGCTTGCCAACGACACCGATTTTACGGACACGACCGTTCTCCCGGAAACGACTTATGTCTACCGTGTCAGCGCGGTTAATGTAAACGGCAGTTCGCCGCCGTCCGATGAACTGACGCTTTCCACCCCGTCCGCGCCGCAGCAGCAGATGTCAACCCTCGCCGACACCGCCCATTTTTATGCCTACCAGTGTTTTGGTTTGCTCTACCAGATGAGCGCCAACATGGAGAGCAAGCGGTACTCGCGCGGCGGCGAACGTGACGCGGAGAGCACCGACGGGGGCGTTCTCGGGCGCAAGGGGAACGTGGTGACAAAAGACATTGCGGACGAAATGTATCAAATAGGCAACGCGCCCGGAATCAACCTATGAAAAAAGGATTCACGCTCATAGAACTGCTCATCGTCATCGGCATACTCGCCGTGCTCGGCACGCTGGCGGTGGTTATGCTTGACCCGGCCGAGCTTGTGCGGGAAGCGCGCGACGCCCAGCGCCTTTCGGATCTGCGCGTGGTCAAGAGCGCCATAGATTTTTTCATCGTTGAAAGAAACCCCGCCGATCTCAACGCCGCACAGCCGGGTACGTGCACTCTCGGCGGCAGTGCGTTCCCCGCGTGGCGCGCGAGCATTCCCAACCTTACCGAAAACCAACAGCCGTTTGTCAATCCGTTTGTGCCGGTAAGCGGACCTGTTGGAAGTTCCAATCCTGCGCCGCCGGCAATTGATCAGACCCCGCAAAACATCAACGCGATAAACGGCACGGGCTGGGTGCCCATCAACTTCAACCTGCTTGGTGCGCAGACGCCGTTTCCGCGCTTGCCGGTTGATCCGCTCAACAAACTCTAAATAGCACAGAAGTTCACTGCACGCCCGGCAAGTTCCGGAGAGACTATGACTTGGCCTAGCGGCCCGGAGCGGTCTCTCCGGAGCTTGCCGGACGTGCATGGGCGAAGTTCTCCACATCGGCGCGCCGCCCGCCAATCTTCCGTGTTATATTGAAACCAATGACGGCAAAGGTCGAAAAAACGTGAACATGCGCAGTATTGTATATGAATTCAAAACAATTTCTCCAAATAGGCGGCATCGTTTTGGTGATTGTCGGCGTGCTCGGTTTTTTCCTCATCGGCCCGACACAAGACAGTTTGTTCGGCAGTTCCTGGTGGTTTGACAGTGGCGAGAACTGGGCGCATATCGTCTTGGGCGTAGTAGCCCTCGCGCTCGGATACGGGAGCAGTAACGAGTCGCTCCAGAGAAACGTCACCATCCTTGTCGGCGTGCTCGGCGTGTTCTTCGCCGTGTACAACCTGTTTTCAACGAATTTTCTCGGCGCTAACTTGGAGAGCCCGCTTGACCTTATTCTCCACTTGGCGGTCGGCGTGTGGGCGCTCTGGGCGGGACTCAAAAAACCGGCGATGGGCTAGGGCAAATGTCAGTTTTACGGTTTAGAAAACAGTCCCGGGTGTGAGGCCCGGGATTTGTTATGCAAGAGACCTGCTGCGTAATG
>CAYIFE010000016.1:0-6252 GCA_964362605.1 uncultured Candidatus Saccharibacteria bacterium | reverse complement strand
AGGTCTAAGGTAAAAAATACAGGCCCGCGCGTGCGCGGGCCTGAAACGTAGAAAAAGTGCGGTAACCGTGGGAACATGGCGTTCCCGAGAAGCCGGGCGTATTGCAGTCCGGTAAGACAAGATTCAGTTCTCAAATACCTGAGACAAGTATCAAACCAATCCTGTTTTTGAGCAACCGTGAGTTATACACACTTCTATTGACGAGGGGCGGTACTGGATTCCCGCCTGCGCGGGAATGACAAGCGGTAAAATATGATAAAGTAAGACCATGCGCTTTTCCGGCAAAAAGCACGTCCGACTGGCGGGACACATAGCGCTCATCGTCATAAGCGCGGCGGCTGCCGTTGCTTTATCCCGGACGGGAGTATTTGAAAAAATACTTGAAACGACAAACGGTTTTCGCGTGCTGGGGAGTTTTGTCGCCGGTTTGTTCTACACGTCTATTTTTACCGTGGCGCCGGCGACTGTGGCGTTTAGCGAGATAGCAAAAAACAGTGGCACGCTGTCAATAGCGCTCATCGGCGGGTTGGGCGCGGTGATAGGGGACGCGCTCATCCTTATCTTTTTGCGCCGCAACATTACCGACGACACGGCTGTTGAACTTTCCCGTTCCCGCTATCGCGTCATCAGAAGCGCGGAGCGAAGCCCGCTCATGCGCGCGGCATTCGCGCTCATCGGTGCCGCGGTCATCGCCTCGCCATTGCCGGACGAGCTCGGTTTGGCGCTGATGGGGATCTCTCGCGTGAAGCTCGTTTGGTTTTTGCCGATCGCGTTTGTATGCAACGCCGCCGGCATAGCCGTGCTCTCCCTCATTGCGCGGCAGATCATATAGTAGGGAGTAGCTCTTCATTCACGGGGATATTTTCTCAAAACCATTTCTTCCAACAAAACGAGGTTCTTGTTCCCGGAAACCAACAATTTCCGCCAATCACCGCGAGAATATTTCCTTGAAGAGACAGGTGCGCCGCCCAACTTCTCAGCGAGGTTTTGACCACACAAGAACCATAAGCGGAGATTGCGTTACCATCAGCGAATGACAAGCAGATTTTTTGGATATACATTTTGCGGTCGGAAAATCCGCTGCGGAGGAACGGGTACCGCAAAATGTATCAAAAAATCAAAGGCCATGAGCATGATGGTAGCAAGCGGAGCGGGTTCTTGTGTGGTCAGAACCGAGTGGCACTCTTGACTGAAGAGTGCTAAATGGATAAACTAGCTAGGGAAATGGATAAAAGAACCGCAACCATATTGGAAGCCGCCGTGCGCGACTTCATAGAAACGGGCGTTCCGGTAAGTTCGGGTTCGCTCTACGAGCGCTACGGCTTTGACGTGAAACCGGCGACTATCAGGAGCGAGCTCAACCGCCTGACCGGCGAGGATTTTTTGACACAGCCGCACACCTCCGGCGGGCGCGTTCCTACCGACAAGGGGTATCGGTTTCTGGTAGAATGCATTTTTGAACAAAGCGGGACGCGACGGAAGCAGACAGCCGTCCGCGCGCGTTCCGTTACGGCGCTCATGGACGAGCTTGCCGATGGGGACTTTGCGGATTTTGTTTCCGAACTTGCCGACGAGGTGCGATCGCTTTCCGTCGGCTATGGCATGCGCGGGCAAAACGTATACAAGAGCGGACTGCACGACCTCTTTGATGAACTGGCCTCCGAGAACGCCATAGAGGATTTGCGCGAGATTTCCCGCATTGCCGATGATTTTGAGCATGTTGATGAGCGCATGCACGACCTCGTAAACGTTCTCGGCGCTGTTGAGCGATCGGCGGTGTTTATCGGCAAGAGCCCTATTACCACGAGCAGTTTTCTCTCCGTCGTTGCAAATAGTTTCCCGTGCCGGGGGGAGCGGTTTGTCGTGGCCGTGGTCGGTCCCAAGCGTATGGATTATGAGGGTACCATTGCCCTGCTTGAGCAAATGCGAAAAGAGATGGAAAATGGGAAAATGGCACTAGGCACTAGGGACTAGGGACGAAACAAAACCATGGATGAACCACAAAACAATCCCGTTCCGCAAACGCCGGCAGATGGCGACGGTAAGCCGACAGACGAACTCGCGGCGTGCCGGCAGGAGGCGGGAAATATCAAGCGCGAGCGCGATGAATATTTGAACGGCTGGAAGCGCGCAAAAGCGGATCTCATCAACTACCAGCGCGACGAAAGTAAACGGTTTCAGGAGGCCAGTGCCTCGGCAGGATTGGAAGTTGTGCAGGATATCATCCCCGTGCTGGATAATTTCTATTTTGCCCTTGAACAGATGAAACGCGAAGGGAAGAGCGAGCAGGGTCTGGCAATGGTAAACGCGCAGTTTGAAGACGTGTTGGCCAAGAAAGGACTGGAAATAATACTGGCGCCGCCCGGCACCCCCTTTGACCCGAATGTCCATGAGGCCGTGGAGGAGGTGGAATCCACACATCCTCCCGGTGCCGTTGCGGAAGAGGTTGAGCGGGGTTACAAACTGAACGGTCGTATCATCAAACCGGCGAGGGTAAAAATGGCGAAATTACCAATAGAAAAACAAAAAATATGAGCAAAATCATCGGCATTGATCTCGGTACGACGAACTCGGCGGTTGCGGTCATAGATGGAGGCCGGCCACGCATCATAGAGAGCGCGGAGGGAAATAACACGACGCCGTCCATGGTAGCCATCAGCAAGAACGGCGAAAAGCTCGTCGGCATTCTCGCCAAGCGACAGTCGGTCACCAACCCGAAGAACACGATTTTTTCGGTCAAGCGTCTTATAGGCCGGAAGTTTTCCGATCCGGAAGTCCAACGGGACAAAGCGTGGCTGTCCTACGAAATGCGCCCATCAGAGAGCGGCGGCGTAGAGGTGAAGGTGGTCGACGCGTGGCACACGCCGGAAGAAATTTCCGCGATGGTGCTCGCCAAATTGAAAGCGGACGCGGAAGCGAAGCTGGGCGAAACGATCACCGAGGCGGTCATCACCGTGCCGGCGTACTTTGATGACAGCCAGCGTCAGGCGACCAAAAACGCGGGTGAAATAGCCGGCCTCAACGTGCGCCGCATTTTGAACGAGCCGACAGCCGCGGCGCTCGCCTACGGTCTTAACAAGAAAGTGCATGAAAAAATAGCGGTCTACGATTTCGGCGGCGGCACCTTTGACGTCACCGTGCTGGAGGTGGCTGGCGATACCATTGAGGTCAAAGCCACCGGCGGGGATACCCACCTGGGCGGAGACGATTTTGATAGAGTGATAAACGAATACCTTGTCAAAGAGTATAAAAAGCAGGAAGGTGTGGACGTCTCCAAAGACCCGCTCGCGCTTCAGCGTTTAAAAGAGGCGACCGAGCGCGCCAAACACGAACTTTCTACCTCGCTTGAGACCGAAATAAACCTGCCCTACATCACCTCCGACGCGGCAGGGCCGAAACATTTTTTGCTCAAGCTCACGCGCGCGAAATTGGAAGAGCTCGTGCACGACTATATTGAACGCTCCATTAAGATTCTGGACGGCGTCATCAAAGACGCAAAGCTGAATGTGACAGACATAGACGAGATAGTGCTCGTCGGGGGACAAACGCGCATGCCGGCGATGCAGGAAGCGGTGAAAAAGTACTTCGGCAAAGAGCCGCACAAAGGCGTCAACCCTGATGAGGTAGTGGCAATAGGTGCCGCCGTGCAGGCAGAGATCCTAGCCGCAAAAGACGAAGGCCGCCGTCCGGAGGGCGAGGTAAAGGACATCTTGCTCTTAGACGTCACTCCGCTCTCGGTCGGCATTGAGACCCTCGGCGGCATATTCACGCGCCTCATTGAGAAGAACACGACCATCCCCACCGCCAAGACCCAGGTGTTTTCCACGGCCGCCGACAACCAGATGAGCGTGGAGATCCACGTGCTCCAGGGCGAGCGCGAAATGGCCGCCGACAACAAAACACTGGCGCGCTTTATTTTAGACGGCATTCCGCCCGCTCCGCGGGGCGTGCCGCAGGTTGAGGTGACGTTTGATATTGACGCCAACGGCATTCTGAACGTTTCGGCGAAGGACAAGGCGAGCGGCAAGAGCCAGTCCGTGCGCATTGAGGCCACTACCGGTCTCTCCAAAGAAGAGGTTGAGCGGCTCAAAAACGAGGCCGCCGCGCAGGCGGAAACCGACAAAAAAAAGCGCGATCTCGCGGAAGCGCGCAACCAGGCGGAACAGCTTGTGTACCTTTCGGAAAAATCGCTCAAGGACGCCGGCGAGAAAGTAAGCGCGGAAGTTAAGGATGCGGTGACGAAAAAGATAGAAGCGGTCAAAAGCGTCAAGGACAGCGGCGACGCGGAGAATATCCGCGCCGCGACGGGCGAACTTTCCCAGGAGATCCAGAAAATTGGTCAGGCGATGTACGGCCCTTCGGCTGATTCAGGGCAGACAAAGGGACAAGAGCCGCCGCCGGAGGAGCCAAAGAGCGAGAACCAATAGACCGCATGGATACCGCGCGTATTAAAGTAGGGGGGTATGCGGTCGTCAGCATCGGGCTGGCGTACATGTGCGGGTATCTGCTGTCTGCGGTTATCGCGGGCGGTGCCGGTTTTTCTGCGCTCCTGCTCGCCGTCGCCGCCGTGTTGTGGCTTGCGGTGTTGACACTGATAAGCGTGTCGGTTGAAAACCGGTATGCGGCGGCGGCTCTGTTGGCGGCTACCGCGCTGATGCTGTGGGTGACGGCTGCGAGCCGCGGTTCCGTATTGGTGTTTGCCGGCACCGGCGCATTTTTTTTGCTCGCATATGCCGGTTACTATCGTAGCCGCACTGACGTGGACAACGGGCTCAAGATAAAATTTGCAAGGTCAGCCATGCCCGCGCTCTCGTCCGCGATGACCGGTCTCATCCTGTTTGCCACCCTTGCTGTGTTCGCGGCCGAAGGAGCGGGAACATCAAATGCTCTGCAGGGGGCTCTCAACGCGGCGGTTGAGAGCGCCGCGCCGCTCATACGGGGATTTTTGCCGGGTTTTGCGGCGCGCGAGAGCATTGATACGGTTTTAAAAAACCTCGTAACCGAGAAACTGCCTGCCGGCACGCCCGGCGCGGCCATAGACCAGACATTTCGCGAATTTAAAAAGAGCATTGAACAAACCATCGGCCTGCCTCTGGCAGGCAGTAAATCGATCGCCGACGCCGTTTACGGCGCGCTAAGGGAAAAATTCGCTGCGCTCGGCCAAACCGCCAAAAGCGCCGCGCTCGCCCTCGGCGCGGTCATACTCTTTATGACGCTCAAGGGCGTTGCGTTTTTTGCCAATTGGATTATCATTGCGTGTGCATACGGGCTGTACGCGGCGCTCACGTTCGCGGGGTTTTTCAAAATAAAAGTTGAGAGTGCGGATAAAGAAGTTATCACCCTATGAACGAGGACTACTACAAAATTCTCGGCGTGGCGAAAGCGGCCTCCGAAGAAGACATCAAAACCGCCTACCGCAAGCTGGCGCACAAATATCACCCCGATAAGTCTGGTGGCGACGAAAAGATGTTCAAAAAGATAAACGAGGCGTACCAGGTGCTCTCAAGCCGGGAAAAACGAGCGCAGTACGACCGATTCGGCCGGACGTTTGCCAGCGGAGAAGGATTTGGCGGCGGTTCTCCGTTCGGCGCGGACGGCGCGGGAGGTTTTTCCGCCGGAGGCGGATTCCCCTTCGGTGCAGATTTCCGCAACTTCGGCGGCGGCGAGTGGGAGTTCAACTTCGGCGGCGCGGGCGGCGAGGATTTTACCAACATGAGCGATGTGTTTGACGCCTTCTTTGAAGGCATGGGCGTCAAGCGCAAGCGGCGTTCGTATGAGCACGGCGCGGATTTGGAGTATGCGGAAGCGATCACGTTGGAAGAGGCCTTCCGCGGCGCGAAAAAAACCATTATTTTCAAAACCTACGCACCGTGCCATGCGTGCGGCGGCGTCGGCCATTTTCCCAAAGACGGTTTTGCGCCGTGTTCCGCCTGCGACGGACGCGGCGAAGTTCAGGAATCGCGCCGCGGCTTTTTCGGCAATTTCACGCAGGTCAAAACCTGCGGCAGGTGCAATGGTCTGGGCAAAATTCCCAACAAGGCCTGTGCAAAATGTTCCGGCGGGGGACGCACGAGCGCGGAAAAGCAAGTAGAGATAGCAATAGCGCCCGGCATCGCCGACGGCCAGCTCATCAAAGTGGCGGGCGCCGGAGAAGCGGGCCCGCACGGTGCGGCGGCGGGGGACTTGTATGTGCGCGTGAGCGTCAAAAAACACCCGAGATCGGAAGAGCGTCGTGTTCGGAAAGCGTGTAGA
>CAYIFE010000015.1:0-8351 GCA_964362605.1 uncultured Candidatus Saccharibacteria bacterium | reverse complement strand
CTCGGCTACCTCGCGAGCCGTGAGGCGGGTCGCGGCGCCGAAGCGCCCGCGCCGGAGCGTACGGCGGTTGGAAGGACGCGTATCATTGCATTTGCGGCGACGGGTATCGGCGTCATCGGCGCCGCGGTACTCATCTATACTATCAACATCCGGCCTCTGCAGGAGTCGCGCGCGCTCATTGATGTCTTGAAATTACTCTCAAGCGGCGCTTCGGCGACTGCGGTGCAGGTGCAGTTTGAAAACGCGCTCTCGTACCGCACCTTCGGCGACAACGAGGTGCGCGACCAATTCGGCAATCTCGCCTTCCAGCTGTTTGAAAATCCGAATATCACGCCGGAAGAAAAAACAAAATTCATCATGGCGGCCTCGGCGGCCATAGAACAACAGTTGGTTATACACCCCGCCGAACTGCGCGCACACATGTTTCTGGCGACCCTCTACAACCGGCTCGCCGCCGCCGGCAATCCGGGATTTATAGATAAGGCGAAAGCGCACACTGACCGTGCGCTTGAGATAAGCCCGACGCGCCAGGGCATCTACTTCATGCTCGCCGACAATTTCATCTTGCGCGGCGATCTTAAGAGTGCGGCGGCGACGCTTGAAAAAGCGGTCGCGCTCGCTCCGAGCTTCATCACCGCGCAAACCCATCTCGCCCGCATCGGCATCAAAATGGGCGACGCGAACATTCCGGCAAAAGCATACGAAGACATTTTGGCAAACACGCCGGAGGAATTTCACTCGGCAACCTACGCCGCCTCGGTGATGCAGGTGGCGGACGAATTTGTGGACGTAAAGAACATCCGTGCGGCGATCGTATGGGCGGAACTCGCGGTACGCATCAACCCCGAGAGAGCCCAGTACCGCGCCAACCTGGCGGGGCTCTACGCGCGCATCGGTGACAAGGAGAAAGCAAAAGAGCACGCGCTCGCGGCCGCAGAACTTGACCCCGAGGGATTTTCCAAGCAGATTGAAGAATTTTTAAAACAACTCTAGTACGAAACAGCCCATTCCGTAGGTGTGTAGTTATCCACAGCAGAGCATATTGCCCGGTGTGCTAGTATGTGGGTAATTAATAACTAACCGCCTCCCGCGGTAAAAGGTCACTTAAAAACTAAATCATCAGTTTGCACAGTACTATGAAAAGCGAATACGCGTTGACGAAAAAAGGCCAACTGCTGGCGTATGTTGCAAGCGTTATCGGAGCCGTCTTTTTTGTCACCGCATTTGTGTTTGGTGCCACAACCATCAGCACTAACATTGCCACCGACGGCAACCTTACCGTATCAGGATCAACCACTTTGACCGGTTTTATTTCAACGGCGTCGGGCACGGCGGTACAGCAGTTCAACGTAAATGGTCTGGCGAGCTTCTTCGGCGGGGCGACCACGACCACGCTCACCTTGCTCAACGGTGAAATAATCAGCAACGCCACCGACGGCACTATCCAGCTTGGCGGGGTTGCATCGGCAACTTCGTACACGCTCTTAAACGGCGAGACCATTACCAACGCCACCGACGGCACCATTACTCTCGGTGCCACGAACATGATTCTCGTCGGCACGGCGAGCACCTCGGCGCTCATTGTCGGTGACGAAGCGAATGTGAGCACCATCAACGGTCTCATTTTCGGTTACTGCACCGCCGCGAGCGTGAGCGTTACCGCGTCGTCGTCGTCCATGCTTTCGTGCACCGGCGCGACCGGCGTGGTTTCAACGGACCGCGTGTTTGTCCAGGCGACAAGCTCGCTTCCGCTCAACTTTGCCGTTACCGCGGCTTCTTCCAGCGCGGCGGGCACCATTCAGATCCGTGTCTTCAACATACCGACAAGTACGCCAGCGGCAGAAATGGCTACCGGCATAAACTCGTTCAACTTCTGGGCAGTGCGGCCATAGCGTGTTCACCACATAACAACCGCGTATGATCATAAAGCGAACACTATTTGTCGCCGTCGGTATCGTCCTGCTTGTTCCCTACGGAGCGTCGGCCGCCTTTAACGATGTCGCTCTTCAGGCCACGACCAATGTAACGGTGAGCGTGGGAGGCACGACCGTTACCCTCACCATTGTAGGCAACGCGGAGCAGGTGGTGGCGCGCGCCGGTGACTTTGACATTCAGTTCGCCACCGGAGGCGCGAACAGCGTCACCATCACCTCTGCGGATAAGTACAACATAACCGTCAGCTCCACGGCGGGTGTCACCAAAACATTCACCTGCGGTTCCAGCAGTTCCACGCTCAAACTTGAGCGCGGTTCATCAGAGGCGGCAACGGTGGCAACCGTTACTCCCACCACCACGGCGTGTTCCGGTGACGGAGGAGGAGGAGGGCCCCCACCCCCCCCAAGTGGTGGTGGAGGGCCGCCAACGCCCCCACCATCTTCGGCACCCGCACCCGCATCGGTTCCGGCCTCAAACGTCCAGGACCAGCTTGATGCGGCAAAAGCCCAGCTCAACGCCCTGCTCTCAGGCGGTCAAGCGGTGCAGACGTTCACTTTCAACTTCGGCGCGGGTAGTATCGGCAGTTTTGTGAAATCGCTTCAGATGGTGTTAAACGGCGACTCCGATACGAAAGTGGCGTCAGCGGGAGTTGGGTCTTCCGGAAAGGAAACGAAGCAGTTCGGGCCGTTGACCGTGGATGCGGTTAAAAAGTTCCAAGTGAAGTACGACATCGCTAAACCCGGCGACTCGGGCTACGGATTTGTTGGGCCGAAGACGCGCGCGAAATTGAACGCGCTCCAGGGGGGCGCGCCGGTGGCGACTCCTGCGACTCCCGCAGTTCCGGCGACGCCAACATCAAGCTACGCTCCTTCTTCCATTCAATCCCAGCTTGATGACGCCGAGATAGTGCTTAAGAATTTGCTGGAACAGCAAGCTAAGCAAACGACACAGCCGGCTGTGGTGACTCCCGCGCCAGCCGCTTCCAACACTTCGGCTCTGCAGGCCCAACTTGATGCGGCAAAAGCGGCGCTCAACGATCTGCTCAATAAGCAAAAACAGGTTGTCGCTCCCGCGCCGCCACCCGCAAGCTCTTCATCCAACGCCGCCCTACAGGATCAGCTTGATGCGGCAAAGAAGGCGCTTGACGAGTTGTTAAAGAAAGCGCAATAGAAAGAAAGCCAAACTGCCCCGCCCTCTCAAAGAGGGCGGGGCAGTTTGGCGTTTAGACCAGTTCTTGCTGTTCGGCGCGGAAGATGAAATATTTGGCGCCGAGGAAGTTCCAGAACGTTGAAATGGGCAGTGCAATTATTTTTGCAGCGTTGAGCCACAACTGCGGATGGACGGCAAAAAGCGGCGGCACGAACGTGGTAAGGATGAACACGATGGCGCTGTTGAGGAATGCGCCGCCGGCGTTGACGAGCATGAATCGCGAAACGCTGGAAGCGCTGACCGGCCCCTGGTGGCGGAACGTCCACCGCCGGTTCCAGTAGTAGCTGTTTGAGACGGCGACGCTGAACGAAACGGCGTTGAACAGCGCGATGAACGGCCCCGCGTAAATACTAGTAGCCGTGCTCAAGAGGTTGAGCACCGAAAAATCTATTACGAGGCCCGATGTGCCGATGATGCAGAATTTGATGAATTGCGCGGCGTGGTGTCCGTAGGGCAGGCGGTGGATCCAAGAGCTGAGTCGTTGGTACATATAGAGACGCCTATTTTTTAAATGTTTGGATAAGCAGGGAGAGTACCGGTTCGCGCCGCACGTACAGAATAGCCGCATACATCAGCAGTCCTATGGCGGCGGTGAGCGGGAAAACGGCGTTAAGGTACACGGCAGTGATCATTGCGGCGAGCATGCATGCGCCCGCAAGGAGAATGGTAGCAAGCCGCGGGGCGAGAGAAAAGTGCACGAGTCGCTTGACAGCAACCCAGAAGAAGAGGTTGCTCACCAGTTGTGCCGCAATGGTTGCGCCTGCCGCGCCCGCGATCCCGAAGCGAGGGATGAGCAAGAAGTTGGCGGCGATATTGACCGCAGTGCTGATGCCGACGTACCAGAGGAAGTGTTTCTGCTTGTTGAGGGCGAATATCGTATGGCCGAGAATGGTAGAGGGGTATACAAAAACGAGCGTGAGAACCAGTATGGCGAACGCCGGGGCCGATGCGGCGTATGCGGAGCCAAAGAAAAAAACAATGAGCGGCTCTGCGAGCACGATGCCGATAAGGGCAGGCGGCAAGGCGCAGAGAATGGCCGCCGCAAGGGATTTTTCCAGCACCGCGGAAAGACGCGTCAGGTTTTTCTCGGCGGACAGGCGCGAGAGCAGGGGGAATAAACTGCCGGACAGGAGCGCGGGCAGGACGTAGAGCAGTTGAATGGGCTTTTGGGCTGTCGCATAGAGACCGACCTCGCGCGCGCCCGTGAGCCAGCCAAGCATGACGATGTCCGTATTGAGCGCGAGCGAGCCCAAAATTCCCAGAAGGCCGAACGGCCACGCGGTGGTCAGAATCGGTTTGAGAAGCGATAGGTCAAATGAGGCGCTCATGTGGCGCAGATTGGACCGCAGGGCATACGCGGTTGCGGCGAGCCCCAGGGCGCTACCGAGGGCATACGCGAGAGCGAGCGCATACGTTGAGTGAAAGAGCGCGAGCGCCGCGATGCCGGCGGCCGCTATGCACGCGTTCGTTATGACGGTGAGCGCGGCTTCAATTTCCATGCGTTCAAGCGAGCGCGCGAGCGCCGAGCCGAGGTCGCGCAAGGTATCAAAGATGAAAACGAACGCCAGTATCGGTAAAAGTGAGGCCGCTTCCGGAATGGAGGTGAGTGCATCACGCGCGATGACGAGAGAGAACGCAAACAGCGCCGCGAGGGCGATTTTGAAGTAGAGCGAGGTGGCGAGGTATTTTCGCCGTTCCTGCGGCTGTTGAACGAGTTGCCGCGTGAGCAGGGCGTTGATGCCGAAGTCGGAGAATGCGGTCAGGAAGGTGACGAGGGAAAGCGCGTAGGAAAAAGCGCCCCACGAAGCGGCGCCGAGGATGCGCGCGGCCGCGATGACGACAATGGCGCGCAGGGCCCGGCTGACAACCTGTCCGGCGGCGAGCCACGCGGTATTTTTTACGACGGTCTGTGCGGGCGACGCATTGTGCAAAAAAAGTGTGCGTGCGCGGGAGAGTATGCTCATGATGCGTTCACAAAAAACCTCTTTGCCGTTTTGAGCGCGATGGTGGCATCAAGCCAGAGTGAACGGTTTTTGAGGTAGTAGATGTCATACTGCAGTTTTTCCCGCGCCTCCTCAACGGACGCGCCGTAGCGGTAATTTATTTGCGCCCAACCGGTCAGTCCCGGTTTGATGAGGTGGCGCAGGTCATAGAACGGTATCTCCTGGCGCAGTTGTTCCACGAATTCCGGCCGCTCTGGCCGCGGCCCGATGAGCGACAGTTCTCCGCGGACGATGTTGATGAGCTGGGGGAGTTCGTCCAGGTGTGCGGCGCGCAACACTCTGCCGACCGGCGTGGTGCGCCGGTCGTCGGGAGCGGCCCACTGGGGGCCGTTCTTTTCCGCATCCAGCCGCATGGTCCTGAATTTCCAGAGCACGAACGGTTTTCCGCCCTTGCCGATGCGTACCTGCGTGAAGAACGCCGATCCCGGCGAGGTGAGTTTAAGGGTGGCGGCGATGAGCAGGAAAAGAGGCGATAACGCGGCAAACAGAATAGCGGCGAGAAGTATCTGCGTCGGTTGCTTGACGGCGTCGTAGATCTCGCGGTTGCGGGAGAGATTTTCCAAAAACCATACTTCTTCCAGTTCGGCGAGGGGAATTTTGCCGAACGCGGTTTCATAGATGGTCGCGAGATCGGCTATTTCCACGCCGAGAGAGAGCGTGCGATAGATAGCGCGCGTTGCGGCGGGAACCTTCTTGAGGTATGCCGGCACGACGACGATGTTTATCCGCAGAGTGCGGATGAGTTCCGCGAGGCGTTCGCTGGTGATGTCGGCGTCGTCGCGGAGCCGGTGCAGTATCTTGTAGCCGATCTGCGGGTTGCCGGCAATGCGGTCGGCGAACTCTTCTACGGTGGGCGTAGAGCCCACGAGCAGGACTTTTTTGCCGGTAACCGTCGCGTTGAGCGCGCGATTGTATCCGATGCGCCAGAAAAATCCGGCGGTGGCAAACAGCGCGGTAACCAGGAACAGGTTGGCGCGCGGGGTTATTTCAAACGCCGGCACGAAGTAGAAGAGCATGACTGCTATGAGCAGCGCGGCGACAAGGGAAGCCGCAAACCGTTTGTAGAAATCAGCGCCGTTTTTCAGCTCGCGGATGTCGTAGAGGCCGGCGATGTAAAACACGACCAGCCAGCAGACAAACACGACGGCAAACGGCCAGTGCGCTTGCCACATCTCTGTTGCCGCGGCGGCGTTGAGATCTACGTAGCGCAAAGAAAGCATCGCCAGCAGTGCGGTGTACATGAGTCCGGCATCGCCGGCAAGCAGGATGAGTTGTTTGAGTGTTGGGCGCACGGGCATGAATGGCCTTCCGTTATCGGTTACGATTATGATAATGTAGAAATACCATGGAACCAAATCAACCACAGCCAAAGAAAGACAGTTTTTTGGCGATAAGCATTCTTGCCGCGGCGGTCATCATCGGCGGGTCGTTCGTCTACGGCAGCGGTTTGCGCGGCGGCGGCGCGGGGCAGACGGCGCAGGTTTCCGGCAACGGGCAAAGCGCCTCCACTATAACTCCGCAAGCCGATGATGATGTTATCCTCGGCGACGCGGCCGCGCCGGTGACGGTCATTGAGTTCGGCGACTACCAGTGCCCATACTGCGGAGCGGTGTTTGGTGTCGCAGAAGAGGTTGCGGCGCAGCTGCGGTCGCGCGACCCGAATTGGGAGCCGTTTGAACCGCGCCTGCGCGAGGAGTACATCAAAACGGGAAAGGTAAAAATGGTCTACCGCGATTTTCCCCTGGACAGCATCCACCCGTACGCCACCCCCTCCGCCGAGGCGGCCGAGTGCGCGCGCGAGGAGGGCAAGTACTGGCTGGCTCACGATTACCTCTTTGAACACCAGAGCGAGCTCGCGGCGCTGGCCTCCGGAAAATTTGCTGACCTCGCGCGGGCGATAGGCGTGGATCAAAAGATCTTTGCTTCGTGCGTGACGAAGCGCGCCTATAAAGACGAAGTGCGTAAGGACTACGCGGACGGAGTTGCGGCAGGGATCACCGGCACGCCGACCAGTTTTGTAAATGGCAAGGCAATCTCCGGCGCGGTCTCCTACGGTACGCTCAAGGCCGCTATTGACGAAGCACTTGCGGCGGTGGAGTAGCGCGCGAACACACCTATGGATCTTTTTCTGAAGTTACAGCTTGCGGTCGCGCTGTGGGTGCTCATTTCCCCCTGGGTGTTGGGGTTTGCGAGCGTGACGCTTGCGCTGTGGAGCAGTGTTCTCGCCGGCGCCGCCATGGGTTTGGTCGTGCTGTGGCAGGTGTATGGGAAGGAGTAATCGCTAATATCGCGAATGAGGCGCGAATAACGCGAATGAAAAACAAATAAAAAAGAAGAAATTATGAAAACCGTAAAAATGTATACGACGCCGACGTGCGTGTACTGCAGGATGAGCAAGGAGTTTTTCAAAAAGAACAACGTCGCCTACCAGGAATTTGATGTTGCCAGCGACGAGCATGCGCGCGATGAAATGGTCGCCAAGAGCCACCAGCTCGGCGTGCCGGTCATTGATATTGAGGGCGAAATAATCGTCGGCTTCAACCGGCCGGAACTGGAGAGGGCGCTGGGGTTGAAATGAGAACAATGACGATAACCATGACAATGACAAGGGGTTAGGATTTCTGTCATCGTCATCGTTGTTGTTATCGTAAGTATAAGTATATGTACGACCTCATCATCATCGGCGCCGGTCCCGCCGGCACCGCCGCGGCCGTCTACGCGGCGCGCAAGCGCCTCAAGACCCTGCTCATCGCCGAGGAGTTTGGCGGACAGTCCATCGTTTCCGCCGATATTCAGAATTGGATCGGCGAGCCGCACATCAGCGGTTTTGATCTGGCGCAAAAATTTGAAGCGCACGTGCGCACTTATGCGGATGTCGTGGACATCAAAATGCCCGGGCGGGTGACGCGGGTGACGGCGGCCAACTGCGAAAGCGGTGGGCGGCCGTGCGATTTTACGGTAGAAACCGATGCCGGTACTGCGTATAAGGGCAAAGCGGTTCTGCTCGCCGCGGGAGCGCGCAGGAAAAAGCTCGGCATCCCGGGCGAGGAGCGGTTTGACGGCAAGGGTGTCGCCTATTGCTCCACATGCGACGCGCCTTTGTTTGCGGGCAAAACGGTTGCGGTTGTGGGTGGGGGCAACGCGGGGCTTGAGGCGGTCGTGGATCTGTTCCCGTATGCGGAGAAAATACATCTCCTTGAGTAC
>CAYIFE010000014.1:0-9142 GCA_964362605.1 uncultured Candidatus Saccharibacteria bacterium | reverse complement strand
CCGAGAAATCGGGCTCTTTTGCCTGTCATGCGCAACACGAAAGTTCTCTTAACTCCAAAATTCTGATATGCCAGATATTATCGGCACTGGCTTCATTGTTCGCGAAGACGGTTTGATAGTCACTAACGACCACGTTGTAAGCGTCATTAAGAAGCTTCCGGGTCGTAAGGGAGCACCAGACGACGAGTGGCCAATTCAAGTAATGTATCTACAAAACATTCAAGAGAAAGGGGTGGCAACTGTTTTTCTCGAAGTTGAAGGTGTTGGCAAAAGAGTTTTTGGTTAGCGAGCAGGTGATGACGATCCGTTTGCTTGAGATGAACCTTATTAAGTAATTGTTTTAGTAAGATCTGTGGATTTTTTGAGCGAGTATGAAAAAACGTTGGATATCAAACTATGCGTCCCGGAATGGACTCACCCCTCACACCAACCGCTTGATTGGTAAACTTGCGTACCTTGTTTTCCATTCCCTAGTTTTCTTAATTGCCTATAAAATCTGGGGAACAAACATGTTCGATGAGATTTGGTTCTATCTTATGCATTTTGTAGTTTTCTTTTCGGTCAAGGGATTCCTCCGCTTAACTGGTATTTGGGTTTATTGATTGTGTTGACTTTGTTTCCATAGGTCTTTTACGCAATTCCTCCATCTGTCGTATGCTTAACAGTAGATTGTGCCTCCCTGAAATTAAAAGAGGGATTGTGTCGGCTTAGACATATGAATTTTTTGGAACAACTTGCTGCAGAGCGATATCAATACAACGGCTATTTTGTCCGCACTAACTTAAGATTCGGCAGAAATGCCAGAGGGAAGGGCGGGCACGTAGGAGAGATAGATGTGGTTGCTTATGATCCAAATACAGAGATTTTTATTCACCTTGAATCATCAACAGATGCCTATTCTTGGTCAAAAAGGAAAAAGGTCTTTGAGAAAAAATTCACAAATGCGAGAAAATATTATTTAGAAATTTTCCCCTTTAAGCGAATGGATATAAAACCAAAGCAAATTGCTCTCGTGGGTTTTAATCTGAGTCCTAGCCCAAAAACATCTTCTTGGAAATCTTCTCCACCAGATAAATTGCCTTGGGGAAATATAAAAATAGAAGTGATACATATCCCAAAGTTTTTCCAGGACATAAAACTTGAATTACAAGATAAAGATCCGCAGAGAAATGCGATCCCCGAGAACTTTCCTTTATTGAGAGCGATTCAGTATTCCATCTACTACCAAGATACCGCTTGAATTAGGACAATGTTCCCCTTCCTCACCTACCCCAGCGCGTGGGTGCCGGCTAGCATAAGATGCATAGATTCACCAATATCTTGCATAGATTCGTGGATACTGCTAAACTGCGGCAATGGGAGAAGAAAGGATGTTGCGGATACGGGAAGCCGCGGAAATGCTTGGCGTTTCTATAGATACTCTCCGGCGCTGGGATAAAAGCGGCAAATTGGTCGCCATCCGCAAGGATGGGGGCACTCACCGTTACTATCGGGAAAAAGATGTAGAGGTTTTTAAGAGTGATCTCACGAAACTTGCGTATGCATGGCTTGAAACAGCGAGCGAACTGCCGGCGGCGTTCTACTGCTCTAACAGCGCCGTGTTCCAAGCGCGACTTATCACAATGCAAAACCAACTCGCCCGCATGCCGCGTGTCAGCAAGATATTCTCGCTCATTGTTGCGATTGCCGGGGAAATAGGCAATAACTCCTTCGATCACAACCTCGGCAAGTGGCCGGATGTGCCGGGCGTATTTTTCGGGTATGATCTCCACAAAGACATGATTGTCCTCGCTGACCGCGGGTTGGGTGTTCTCAACACGCTCAAACGGGTTCGTCCGGAACTCAAAGAGCATACCGAAGCCCTGCGCGTCGCATTTACCGAAATTATTACCGGCCGCGCTCCCGAAGCGCGGGGCAACGGATTGAAGTTCGTGCGCGAGATAGTCGAGAAAAATCCTATTAGCATATTTTTCCGCAGCGGAGACGCTGAATTGCGTATTGATAGACCCAACAAAGAAATGCGCATTGCCCGGTCACCTCTCACCATACCCGGATGTCTGGCGGTGATTGAGTTCTCAACGTAACAACAGCATGAAAATAGAATTAAGAAAATTCGGTACCACGTTGATCTCTCGCCAAGCCGGCCGAGAGTCATTTGCCGCGTTTCAGTCAACCTTGAACGAATTGAAGCCAAATGAAAACCTCGAAATTGATTTCAATGGCGTAATCACGTTTACGCCTTCGTGGGGCGACGAATTTTTGACGCCACTCTTGACACGGCTGGGCGATCGATTGGTTCTGCGTTACTCTGACAACCCTTCAGTGAAGGCAACGCTCGGCATTCTTGAGCAGATAGCGAAGAGAAGATTTAAGCAAGGTACATAATCGCATGCCCTTCCCCTCGGCCCACCCCAGCGCGCAGGTGCCGGTGGCGCTGTCGCTGGCTCTAGCCATTTTCCGGCGGTTAGGGTATCTTTAAGGAAAGTCATTAATCACTAAACCATTACAAACCTATGCCAAACAGCGCATTCATGAAGCCGATGAGCATCAGTGCAGAGCTGGCGGAAGTGGTCGGAGCGGGCCCCATGCCCCGGTCGGAAGTGGTCAAGAAGCTCTGGGTATACATTAAAGCGAACGGTCTGCAGGACAGCGTCAATAAGCGCAACATCAACGCCGACGCCAAACTGAAAGCGGTCTTTGGCGGCAAGGCAACGGTGAGCATGTTCGAAATGACGAAGCTCGTGTCCAAGCACTTGTCTTAGATCTGCCTATACAGCAATCAAAACACCCCCGCACTGCGGGGGTGTTTTGGTGCTATGATGATGTAAGAAAAGACCAAAACTACTCAAGAGCAAAAAACTTATGGGAAAAATAATAATGCCGCCGAAAGATATTCGTTATCCGCATCCTAATGCAGTGGGGTCAGGATATGAAGCTGCGAAAATAATAGGGCGTGCGATGGAAATCGAGCATTTCCCTAAATGGGGAGATTATATGCGTATTCTTGATCTTGTTGAATGGAAAAAGGATGGTCACAAAGAACTTAGATTTTGCCAGTATTATAGAAAAGCCGGGGGCACGGATAAAGATTGGATTTTTGGACAAGGTGCCGGCCATATGTCGGTTAGAACTTTTTATAAGCTGATCAACAAAGCTAGAACTAGGCCGGATTATGGCAATTTTAAGGGCGCGTTTGACGAGTTAATAGTTAAGAAAGTCGCCGCCAAGGAAAAACCCAGTAAAATAACTTAATGAAACTCGGCATCATCTTACAGTCAAACAAGCCCGAACACGCGTGGAATACCTTCCGGCTCGGGATTATTGCGCTCAAAGCGGGGCATCAGGTGGAAATATTTTTGATGAGCGAGGGGTCGGAGCTTGACACTATCCCCGACACGAAAGATTTTGATATTTCCGTGAAAGTCGCTGAATTCAAAAAGTTGAAAGGCGAAATATACGCTTGCGGCAGTTGTCTCAAGGTGCGCGGCCTGCCTGCGCCGGGGCTTCGGCAGGCAGGCAAAAAGGAAAGCAAAGTTTGTCCCGTTTCCACGATGTCCGATTTGTTAAGAATGGTAGAAAGTTCGGATAAAGTGTTGGTCTTTGGTTGATACCTGTGGTAAATTCGTCGAACCATGAAAAAAGTTTTGATAATCGTTATTGCCGTTATCTTGACCGCCGGCGGCGTGTGGCTGTACCGCACACTCGGCAGTAAGCAAAGCACTATGGACGATCTAAATCAAAATACTCCGTTGCTGCTTGACTTCGCCGTTGGCGGAGGCATCACAGGATCCTCTTTTAAGATACACATGGCGGACGAACGCGTTACCTACCAGAAATTTACACCCAGCAAAACAGAACCGGTCAACGAGATAGAAAAATCGCTATCACCGGCCGAACTCGCGAATATTGTCAAAACCATAGCGGATGCCGACATCATCAATCTCCCGTCGCAGGATTTTAAAATAGAACCCCCGATACCGGATCATGGACTTTATCGCATTTCTCTGACGCGCGGCGGCCAAACAAACGAAGCGAAGTGCACCATTTCCCCTCCCCTAAGCCCTCAACCGAAAACCAAAAAGTGCCAAAACGGCATGACCGCGCTACGAGACAAGCTCAATAGCATGCTTGGCGTAACTATGTATTGATAAAATCCTGGTATGAGCGCGCGGCTCGTTAAGATACTGGAAGACGTACAAAGCGATATTGGCGCGCCGTCCCCTAAAATAATCTCTGATGAGCAGAATGTGTATCTGTTTTTCTATCTGCAAAAAAGAGATCCGCACTGGGACGGAACTTCCGTACACGTGCGAAGCGATGCCGATGCGGGCATCGCCGTGGTGAAATTCAACTCGTTTGAACAATACAAATTCGGGGCTCCCAACGACGAGGCAATAGAAGGGCATCCCTACTACGCGGCAGGCCTGAAGCCGTACGCCATATACCAAGTAGAGAATTCCGATTGGATCGAGCAACTTGAACGGCAAAACTCCGTGCATCCATACCACAAGCCAGAGCACTATGCGAAGTTACAACATCTCATTTTCTTCTTTCATGACACCTGCTTTGAGATCGTGTGCAAGGACTATACCTACGAGGTGCTACCTGAAGCAAAAATCAAGGAGCGGATGAGAGGGACGGTGGACAGGTTGCTATAATGTTCAATGGAGAGAATTCACATGGATATTAAGAGCTTGAGCGGGAAAAATCCGCCGGAGGTGCAGGCCGAGGCGATAAAGTATTTTTCCGATCCCGCGCACATTGACCCCAAAGCCCTCGCGCAGCCGGGCGGCAAAGAGTATTGGTACAACGCCGCCCGCTGTCTCATCGCTATCGGTTACCCGGCCAATAGAAACGCCTTGCTGGGAATGTTCGCATGGCTCCAAGACCTCACCTGGCCCGGGGCAACACCCACTTTTGATTACCTGGGCACGCTCCCGCGCACCGACATAGCCGAACCGCTTACTGATGCGCTGCGTGCTGCAGAGCGCGAGAAGGACGAGGAATGGCTGATCAACCTCAAATACTTCGCGGAAAAGAACGGCATTGAAATCGCGGATGCACATTGAAATCGGCTGGCGGTTGACAGGCGGTCAAAATACCTGTTACCGTCTCTGCGGTTCACTGACAACCGCACCAAGAGGCGGACGCATGGCGTCCTCTTTTCGACCGTATCTGGGCCAATTTTTGTTCTACATGCTCTGTCTGGCGGTAAGTATCGGGGGATTCTTCTTCCTCGCTCGGTATCCGCTGGATCCGCTGGATCTACCGGAAAAGAACTACCGCATCGCGTTCGCATCCGAGTTCAAGGAGGGCGACGAGACCAACGAGGACATCTGCGTCGTCCACTCCGACGGCGCCGGTTTCCGCCGGCTGACCGACACGTCTGGCGATGACACCATGCCTGCGTTTTCGCCCGATGGCAGTCGCATCGCCTTCGTCTCGGAGCGCGATGGAAACAAAGAGATCTACGTCATGCATGCCGATGGCAGTAACCAGCGGCGGCTGACTGACTTCGTGGGAGACGATTCCCAACCGTGTTGGAGCAGCGGCGACGAGATCATCTTTGTTCGTATGCTCACGGAGCCGGGAACGGAGAGTCAAACAGATCTTTTCGGTCTCACCGTCTCGACGGGCGCGCTCCAGCAGTTGGCAAAGACCCCTACCAACGAGTCCTTTCCCGACGTCGCAAGGAGCGGCGGCTACCTCCTGTTCACTGGGGTAAAAGATGTTAGATACATCCGAGGCAAGCGCGTGGAAGAGCAACGCCTCTACACGGCGACCGTCTCGGGAAAATTCCCGGAAGAGGTGCCGGTATTGGAGAAAAAGACGGTTCAGAACGTCTTCCGCAATCCCACGTTCTCACCCGACGGACGGGCGATCGTCTATCAGTGGTTCCGGTCGTATGGGAGTCATGGAGACGAGTCGCTGTGGTGGTTGAACTTCTCCACACACAGCAGTATCGCGCTTCTCGACTCGCCTTACGTCAGAGAGATCGCGTTCTCTCCCGACGGGCAGCAACTCGTCCTCACGCACGGGAATCCCCCGCGCCTGTACGAACTCGATGTTTCTGACAAAGCGCTCGGGGAGATGGCGCGGAGCGATCCGCGTGAAAACATGAAGTGTCTCGTTCCACTCCCGATCGACCGCGTCACGCGCCATCCTTCCTGCGCGCCACTGCCGCGCAATTAGTTTCTCCACCGCCAGGCACGCCCCGACCTCGGGAAACGGCCTTTTATTTTCGCAGAAAATATCTCTTCGAGTCTGAAGACTCTTCAGAGTCTGAACGACCTGAGCGTGTCGAAGGATTACCTTTAGCGTGTTACTGTTTGTGCAACCACACTGGTTTATATCAATGAACTCACAGCATATGAAAGCCAAACGCAAATTGCGCGTCGCCGTGGTGATGGGCGGCCCGTCGGCCGAACACGATGTTTCGCTTGAAACCGGCAAAAACGTAGTTGCCAATCTCGACCGCCGGCGGTATGCGGTGCTTCCCGTCGTCGTTTCGCGCCGCGGCCGCTGGCCGATGTCGATTGACGAACTTAAACAAAACTGCGATCTCGTCTTCATCTCCATGCACGGCGAATACGGCGAAGACGGCACGGTGCAAAAACTTTTGGAAGCGCACCGCATCCACTACACCGGCTCGGGCGCGGCCGCGAGCGCGCTCGGCATGGACAAGTTTGCGTCTGCAACCAGATTTTCGCGCGCGGGACTTCTTGTGCCGCAGTTTCGGCGCGCTACGAGCGCTACGCGCGCACGCGCCGCGGCGACGGCACTCGGTCTGCCGATGGCGGTAAAACCCGTCGACCGCGGCTCAAGTATTGGCGTAAGCATCGTACATAAAGCCAGCGAACTCGCAGTTGCGCTTAAAAACGCCCGCCGCTGTTCAAACAATGTCATCGTGCAGGAATACATCGCCGGCACGGAACTCACCTGCGCGGTGTTAGAAATGAGAGGAAAGCCGAAAGCGCTGCCGGTGATTGAGATCGTACCGAAAGCGAATACTTTTTTTGACTACCGCGCCAAATACGAAAGCGGCGGCAGTGACGAGATCGTCCCTGCGCGCATCGGCGCAAAAACCGCGCGCGCCGTACAGCGCGCCGCCATCGCCGCACATCGTGCCATCGGTTGCTCCGGCTACTCGCGCACCGATTTTATCCTCGCCACCGATGGAACGCTCTACGTTTTGGAAATAAACACCCTGCCGGGACTGACACAAAACAGCTTGCTGCCCAAAGCCGCCGCGGCCGCCGGCATTTCGTTTCCAAAACTTCTTGACACCATCATCAAAAACGCGCTGACCGATACCCGATCTTAACAATTGTTGTATACTGGTATTGGTAATTAATCCCTGCTCCCTCTCCCCACTTACTACCCTGTATGCCCGACCTCCATTGGTCTTCGCCGGAATATCATCACTACGAAAAAGATGCGCGCTGGTTTTACGGCGTGCTCATCATTGCAACCGCGCTCGGTTTGGTGGCGCTGTGGCAAAAGAACTTTCTCTTTGTCGTATTCATCGCCATCGCGGCAACGCTCGCCGTTTTCTGGGGACGGCAGGAGCCGCGCGCGGTTGAGTTCGCGCTCGTGGGCGACGGCCTGCACATCGGCAAAAACAGGGTATATCCCTATGAAAACATCGCTGGTTTTGCTATCGTAATCCTTCCCGATGAGGCCGGCGTTGACGAGCTGGTCATCCGCACAAAAGGACGCTTGAGCCAGTGGATAAAAATTATCATCGCCAAAGAACAGCGCGAACACATCAGAGAACGTCTCATGCAAAAAGTGCCGGAGATTGAGTTTCGCGAATCGCTCGCCGACCACCTGGCACACCGGATAGGATTTTGAAAAAATGGTTAATGAAGGATATGGTAAGCTAAAACTTTAATGCGCCCGTCGTTCAACGGATAGGACGCAGGATTGCGGATCCTGCAATCGAGGTTCGATTCCTCGCGGGCGCACACCGTAAAGCAGACCCCGAATTATTCGGGGTCTGTCACGGTACAAGCGCGCGATATGTTTGTTCGGATAACCATCGCGGCGGTGCTGGTTGCGATCGGCATAGCCATCGGCTATGCGCTGTTTGGCGCGAATAGAGATCGGCAAACACCGGACGCGCCGATTTTCAAGGGACCGATCGGCTTGCCGTTTGTCAAAGGCCCGGGCGAACCACCTCCGCAATGAGATTTCCTCTATAAAATCGTTTTCCCGGAAAATAATAAGAATATAAGTTAAAACCGCGGACATCACGCACCGCACCTTCAATTTCAGAACCAGAATATGTAATTTCCTTCCCGTCACCAAGGAACACACGTATATCTACGCCACCGTGAAAGACGCTGGTATCATGAGCCAAGACGTTTTTTTGATTACTAAGATCGAACTAATGTGATATGCTATATTAGTACTATCCGATAGTACGTCTTATGCGCAATGACCGTCATATTGCAGAAATATTTCGAAAGCGAGGCGAAAGCTACTCAAAAATTAGAAAGAAGCTCGGGGTTTCAAAAAGCACTCTTTCGGAGTGGTTTGCTTCAACTTCCTGGTCAAAAATTATCAAACAAGATCTTACACGACGAGCAAATTATGTAGCTCGCAAGCGACTCCGCCTCATCA
This sequence comes from uncultured Candidatus Saccharibacteria bacterium, assembly GCA_964362605.1. Classification (GTDB taxonomy): domain Bacteria; phylum Patescibacteriota; class Minisyncoccia; order UBA6257; family 1-14-0-10-40-38; genus CAYIFE01. The sequence continues at coordinate 517 of CAYIFE010000014.1, read as the reverse complement.
ATAAAAAACGAAGAGAGATGTGGGAACGTTGGAGAGAAGAAGCGCGCGAAGAGGCGCGACGAGCATTTTCAAAACTGAAAAAGGATCCTCTTTTCGTTGCCGGAACCATGCTCTATTGGGGCGAAGGGGATAGCAACCTGAAAAATCCAATGAGGTTCACAAATACAGATCCGCGGATGGTAGCCCTCTATGTTAAGTATCTAAATACTACAATAGATATTCCAAAAACAACTTTGCGCATCACGCTTATTCTCTATCCCGATCTATCTGAAAAAAAGTGCAAGGAATTCTGGTCGGCTATCACCCGACTCCCAGAAACACAATTTTATAAAACGCAGTTTATCCGTGGGCGCCATCCAACAGCTCGGCTGTCAAGAGGCATATGCATGGTAGGATGTAGCGGAAGAAGAATAAAAGAAAAGATGATGGTATGGATTGATTTATTGAGCAAAAATTTGTAAGATTTAAAAAGAAGATAGAAAGAAAATGCGGGGTTAGTATAGTGGTAGTACACGAT
>CAYIFE010000013.1:0-9285 GCA_964362605.1 uncultured Candidatus Saccharibacteria bacterium | reverse complement strand
AATTATACGTGGTACACCGTCATTTACACTCTTTCCCTACAAGACGCTCTTCAGATCTATCTTCCGATTTGTTGATGAAATCGGCGGCGCCGATGGCATGCGCCACGTGCGGCGCGTCGGTTTTGAGCGCGGGCCACGGATCGGCCTGGCTCGTGAGAAACACTATTTTGACGTCTTTCGTTTCCGGGTCTTTTTTGATGTCCAGCACCGCCTCGGTACCGCTTTCGCCCGGCATGTTGAGGTCCATTAAGATGAGATCCGGTTTGAGGTTCTTCGTTTTTTCAACCGCTTCTTTGCCGTCGTGCGCTTCGGCGACCAAAAAACCGCTCCGCTTGAGCTTGGTTGAAACAATCTCTTGAAAGCCGGCGTCGTCGTCGGCGATTAAAATCAGCGGAGCGTCTCGCATCGCTTTCCTTTATTTATACAGCGAGTTTTTCACTTTGGCCACGATCTCATCCAAATCCTGAGCTTTGAGCACGTATTCATAGGCGCCGAGTTCCTGCGCGAACCGGCGGTCGTTACCGTAGATCTCCTGCTGGGGATCGCCGTAGGCGGTCATCAGTACCACGCGGGTATCCTTGGTCGCAGGGTCTTCCTTGAGCTTGAGCAGAGCGCCGACACCATCAACTCCCGGCATTTTAACATCCATGAGAATAAGGTCCGGCGCCAGTTCTTTGGCCCGCGCAAATCCGGCGCCGCCGTCGGAAGCCGTTTCCACGGAAAAACCACTGGCTTTGAACTTGGTTGTCAAAACCTCCATATAATCTTTGTCATCATCAATGATGAGCAATAACGGAGGATTTTTCATAGGCCCGCCGCAGTTGCGGCTCCCGGTACGCTAATGATACCCTACGGGAGACGCGCGCACAAGCGCCTCTCGGATCTATTTAACGCTATGGATAATAGTACCATACACAGGATCGTCATGGAAATACGGTCGGGAACGGGGGGCGACGAGGCCGCCATCTTTGCCGGCGATCTCTCACGCATGTACCAGCGCTACGCGGCACGGCGCGGGTGGCATTTTTCTGTTGTGGATTCAAGCGCGGGGAGCATCGGCGGTTACAAACTGTTGGTCGCGCGCATCGGCGGCGCGGGCGTATACGAAGCGCTCGCACAGGAGTCGGGCGTACACCGCGTCCAGCGCATACCCGCAACCGAACGGGCCGGCCGCATCCATACCTCTACCGCAACCGTTGCCATTCTCCCGGAGGTGGAACCGAAAGAGCTGGTCATCAGTCCCCACGACCTTGAGGTCTCGTTTTCACGCGCGGGCGGACCGGGAGGGCAGAACGTCAACAAGGTGGAGACGGCGGTGCGCATTTTGCATAAACCCACCGGCATCGTTATTTCTTCGCGCGCCGAGCGCAGTCAGCACGCCAACCGCGAAGCCGCGCTCTCCATCCTGCGCGCCAAACTTTTTGAGATGCAACGGACCACCGATGCGCGGACACTCGGCGCGGACCGAAAAGCCCAGGTGGGCACCGGCGACCGGAGCGAGAAGATACGCACCTACAACTTTCCCGATGATAGGATCACCGACCATCGATTCAATGCGAAAGTGCACGGCATAGAGAATGTTTTAGGCGGCGATCTGGACAAGCTGTTCGCAAAAATGAGAAGTTGAACTGGATTCCCCCGCTAAGCGGTGGAATGACAGAGAAACCTGCTACCCGCTCAACACATCTATGTCGCTCTGGAACACATCGGCCTGGCTGATTACCTTACTCGCGTAGTACTTGCACGATTTGAGATACCATTTACTGCCGCAGTAGTAGGTGGCGGCGGCTTTGGATTCATTTTTCAGCGCACCCGCGTCCTTGAGGTACAAACCCGTCGCTATGAACGCATCGGGATTGCTCCACGGCGAGGGCGGCTTGTTGCCGGTGACGGCGGAGACGGCGTCCGCGTACAATTTCCACGTGGAGGGAATGAACTGCGCGGGACCGACGGCGCCGCCGTAGGTGCCGTCGCTGGTTATCGCGCACGAAACCGGCACGGTGGTCGGATTGATGCCCAGGGCGGCGGTGAGCTCTAAGAAGTACGGCGCGTCCCGCGTGGGGTGCATGGTCGGTTTTCCGGTCACCGCATTTATTTGGTTGTAGGTGCACTTGCCGACGTTCTGACCCAGCGCCGATTCGCGGTCAAGCACGGCAAGGATGAGCGCCGCGCGCACGCCCGTGGCGCCCTCGGCAAGTTTTGCAAATTGGTACGCCTGCTCAAACGTCATCTCGCCGCCGCCGAGAAGTTTGAATATCTGACTCCGGATCTGTGCGGCGGTCTTCTTGGTCTCGGCAAGCAGTTGTTGGAATTTCGTCTCCTTCCCCTTGGTCGTTACCAGCAATTTCTCTTTCTCTTTTTTATTTGCTTCAATTTTTGCCTTCTCGCTGTCGCGGTAGGACTTGAGCGCCGCCGCGTCTGACCGCTGGAGCGCGAGAAACTCCTTCCGCTCCATCAGTTCGTTCTTCAGATCCGTTATCCGGTTTATGGTGCCCACCAAACTGTCCTGCACATCCACCAGGTTATTGAATTCGGTAAAAAAGTTTGACAGCCGCGGGCTGGCAAGGAGTACCTCCATGAGCCCCGTCTGACTGTTTTCGTACACGCCCTGCACGGCGCGAGTGAGCGCGTCTTTGTTAAAGGCGATGCGATCCTGGGTATCCCGTATCTGAACTTCTTTGTCCTTTATCTCGTAGTTGAGCTTGGCAAGCTGGAGAGTGACTTCTTTTATCTTCAATTCAAGCCGCTTGGCGTCGGCGGTGAGACGGTCCGTTTCCGACTTCAAGGTCTTGCCCTGCGCCTTGAGGTTTTTGATGACCGTTTCCTGCTCGGTCTGCTGTTTTTCAAGCTCCGCCAACTGCTGTTCAAGCGCTTTGCGCTCCTCATCGTTTGCCGCGGCCAGCGCCGCCGGCACAAACACCGGCGCCAGCATCTGTGCGGAAAACGATGCAACTATCAGCAGACACAAAAAAATACGCCGCATGTGTATATAGGATAGCAAATATCCTCGTTTGTATATATAACGAACAACGGGTGTTTCTATTGCTGTCTGCCCTCCGGCGCGGCAGGAGATTGCGTTTCAGAATCTTTCTTAGCCGCCCGTTCCGCCTTCTTCTCCTCGGTTTCCACCACCACGGAGTCAACGGTTGCGGGAGCGACCGGCGCCACTTCCTCGGCGGCTTTTTCGGTTATGGTGGCGATGACCGTCTCCGGCTCCACGAGCACCTTAACGCCGCCGGTAACGACGATGTCTTTGACGCGCAAACTTGCCCCTATCTGCACGAGCGGTTCCAAAGGCACGGTAAACGCCGGGGGGATGTCGGCTGGCAGGGCTTCAATTTCAATTTCCTGCATTGCTTTAACCAACACACCGCCGAGCTCTTTGACCGCCGGCGCCTCGCCGGCAAAATGCACCGGCACCTTCACCTTGACGCGCTCATCCAGACGCACCTGGTAAAAATCAACGCTCATCACCTCGTCGCTCACCGGATCGCGGCTCACGTCGCAGATCATGACCGCATGTTTCGCGCCGCCTACGGTAAGCTCTACGAGCGCGTTCTCGCCCGCCTGCACGAATGTTCTTTGAAAATCTTTCTGCGCCACCGCGAGATGCACGTTTTTCAAACCATGGCCGTAGAGTTCCGCCGGAATAAAACCCTGCCGCCGCAGAGCGGAAGTTTTTTTGCCGAATGTGTCGCGCGATAGAACCGTGAGCTGGATGGACATAGTAGTGCTGGATTATCTGGTCAAGCCAGATAATGACAACGTTATGCATTAAACAGGCGTAACCTATGGTACACAACCCGCTGGACTTCGTCCAGTGCCTGACCCATGAGCTTGTAGGGGGCCACTTCGTCTTTGTTTTGGGCGAGTCCTTTTTCCATACCGGCGCGCCACGCCGCGCGCAATTCGGTGCTGATGTGGATGATGCTCATACCGGCCTGTATCGCCTTGGTAAAGTCCCCCTCGGGCGTGCCGGAACCGCCATGGAGGACGAGCGGAATTTTGACCGCCTCTTTTATTTCACGGATGCGTTCAATGAACAGGTGGGGGTTGGACGCACCGGCAAGCATGCCGTGGATGTTGCCGACCGCCGGCGCAAGCATATCCACGCCGGTTTCGCGCACAAACCGTCTTGCATCCTCAACCGACGTTATGTCGCGCTCGGTTACCGCCGCGCCGCGGGGAATTTCTTTTAAAATTTCTGATCCGTTGCCGATGTAGCCGAGTTCTCCCTCCACGAGCGTGTGCGGGCTTTTTTGTTTTACCTGCGCGACCGCCTCTTTGGTCTGCGCGATGTTCTGTGCAAGAGACAGCTTGCCGCCGTCAAAAAGAATCGCATCAAAGCCCGCCGCGACCGCTTCTTTGACCCTCTGCAGAGAATGCGTATGATCGGCGTTGATGAAGACCGGAAACCCGTACTCCTCGCGCAAACTCTTCACCAGCGCTACGGCCTGCGGCGCGCCGATAAAATCGCGCTCCCCCTCCGAAACGCCGATGATGACGGGCGTACCTAAGGCGCGCGCGGATTCAAAGACCGCCTTGAGCGTAGCGAGTTCGGACACGTTGAAGTGGCCGACGGCGATCTTCCGATGAGATGCCTGTGTGATTACTTCTTTGAGCGTTTGCGTATGCATGTAAGGTACTGGATTCCCGTTTGCGCGGGAATGACAGAAAAAGGGTCATATCTCAAACCACCCATTAATGATATGCTCCTTCGCCATTTTCTCCAACGTGGCGACATCGTAGTATTCGGTGAATATCTTGTTCCAGAGCGCCTCCTGGTGGTGGTAGAGATATTTGACGAGCTCTTTTTCCTTCACCAGCGACATCGCCGTGTCAACAAAGTTGAAGCTGACGAGAACGTCAAATCCCGCCTCGTCGCGGAAGTAATCGCCCACCCAATCCAGGTCGCGCCAGAACGAAAGGTCTTTTTCAAAATCCGGCACAACCGTGCCTAGTTTGACGATATCGTTTGCGGCGCGCGTCCAGTGCAGAGCTTCCGGATTTATGTGCGGGAAAAAGAGGCGCCAGTCGTATTCGTCGTCCTTGGCCAGATACCGCTGAATGACGAGCCACTGGGCTTTTTCCGATTCAGGCAGACGGTGTTCCAGCACATCGCCGCGCAGAAGCGAGGTGACGGTCTCATAGAACGTTTCCGGCCGCTCGGCCGCTTTTTTGAACAGGTCGGAGTAGAACGGGATCTCGTGCAGGTAGTGGAAGATGAGCGAGAGCATGCGCAGGAGCTCACCCGAAATGCCGAGGTTGATGGGAATGACGAACACGAGTCCGAGCTCTTTGAGGTGCGAAATGTTGTGGTACTTCTTCGCGACGAACTTTCTGGTCGCTTCAACCCATTTGTCCGAAAGCGCGATCACGCGCACGTCGCGCTCCTCAAAATCATCGGGGGTGAGGCGCGCATACTGCTTGAAAAATACGCCATTGAGCCACTCGGCGGGCTCCAGAAATCGCAAGGCCGAGAACACTTCAAACAGATTTTCCTGCGCGAGCATCGCGGTTGCGGAGTCGTACCCCAGGTAGCGCAGAATGTTCTTCGGCGGCTGACGCGCGAGCAGTTCTTTGGCCTTCTCCTCTTTCAAAAAAAACCCGCGGGGACTGCCTAGAGCGGCGCGCGCGGTCTGCAAGATTGACTGACACCCCGTCTGACTGTCGCAAACCGGCCTATTGAGCGTGACGGATACCTTGCGGTCATCGGCTTCTATCTTTGAAATGAGGGCATCGTATACCTCTCGCGCCGGCGCGGACCGCGAAACCCCCAAAGCAAGCAGGCGACGTTCTATCGCTTCTTCGTTTTGAGAGCCAATGCGGTCAAAGACGTCGTTATGTCCTACTATCTCTTCCATGCGGCCCGCCGTACGGGCGAGCAAACGCCGGTCGGCACGCAATACTTTGGCGATGGTTTCTATGGGGGTCATGCGAGTAATCGCTGACAATATCTCGCTCTACAATTTTTCTGAAACAATGGTTAGTGTTTTCCAGCGGTCGTCGGCTTCAAACTGTTCTTTGGTGAGCAGACCGGCTTTGGCGCCGATCACCTCTACCGTCTTTGTGCCGTTTGCCGAACCAAGCCGGATGGCGTACGCGATGTTATCCGCACCGCACTTTCCCCCCTCACACGTCTCGCGCCGCTGGATGAGCCCGGCGACAAAACCGCTGCCGAAGGCATCGCCGGCGCCCGTGCGATCAACCACCCTTTCCTCTTTAAAAATGCCGGCGCGCCAGACGGTGGCGCGGTCGCAGACCGACGCGCCGCGCGGCCCGTCGGTCATCACCACCACGCCGCTCACCAGCCCGCTAAGCCGCTTGAATATCTCCCGCTCATCACGGTAATCAATGCCGGTAAGCGCTGCGCCCTCCTCGCGATTGACAATGAGCACGCTGACGCGTGCGAGGAGCGGCGCGACCGCTGCCACCCCATACCGGATGAAATGCATTGACGGGTTGATGGCAATGCGCGCGCCTTGCGCGTGCAAAACGTCAATGAGCCGCGCCAGGGTGGCGAGGTCAATGGTGCCGGGGGCGAGGTACGCCCATGCCGTCTTCAGTTTTTCAAACGGAATGGTTCCTTCCCGCAGGTTATCGTCAGGATTGCGATACGAAAGGATGGTGCGCTCGCCGCTTTCGGAAAGCAAAATAGTTGAATACGCCGTGATGTCGCCCCTGTTGATGATCGCCAGAGGCGCAACCCGCTCCCGTTCAAGCTCCGCAACGACCTCCTTGCCTATCGGATCATCGCCGATGGTGACGAGCGCCGCCGCGTTGAATCCCTGCCTGCCGAACGTCACGGCGGTGTTGGTCGCACCACCGCCGGTGGTGAGCGCAATGCGCTCAATGTCTATCTTTGAACCCAACGCGAAACACTCCGCTTCACCGGTGGGAAACCCAAGTTTTTCCAAATGCCCGGGATCGCGCAGTACCTTGAAAAACGGGCTCATGAGAAACACGTCGCGTGTCGCGGTACCGATGGAAATGACGTCGTACATAGGTTAGCGTCGGCGCACTACCCGCTTTACGGCGGCGATGATATCTTTTGTACCCATGCCGTACTTTTCAATAAGTTCCGCGGGCTTGCCCGATTCGCCGAACGTATCGTGGAGACCGATGAACTCCATGGGGGCGGGCATCGCGCGCGCGAGCAGTTCGGCCACCGCGCCGCCGAAGCCGCCATGCACCTGGTGTTCTTCCACTGTTACGACGGCGCCGCACCGTTTGGCAACATCAACGATAGCCGCTTCATCCAATGGTTTGACGGTGTGCGCGTTCATCACGATCGTATGCGTGCCGGCTTTTTCAAGTTCGCGAGCGGCGATGAGCGCCTGGTAGAGCAATGGGCCGCAGCCGATGATGGCCGCTTGCGCTTTTTTGTTCTCCGGCGGCTGCCAGAGCACCACGGCTTTGCCGGGAACAAACGGCGTCGCTTCGGTGGTGATAACCGGCGTTTTCTCGCGCGCAAAGCGCAGATACACCGGGCCGTACAGTTGCGCCACGGCAACGGTCGCTTTGCGCGCTTCAATTGCATCCGCAGGGACAAACACTTTCATGTTCGCCAACACGCGCATCGTCGCGATGTCTTCCACCGCCTGGTGCGTGGCGCCGTCGGGACCGACGGAAATGCCCGCGTGCGCGCCGGCAATTTTTACATTGCTCCCGTTATACGCGATGGTGGTGCGGATCTGTTCCCAGTTGCGGCCGGGAGAAAACGTCGCGTACGAGGAAATAAAGGGAACTTTGCCCGAAACGCCCAAGCCCGCGGCAACCGCGGCAAGATTCTGTTCGGCAACACCGATCTCAATAAAACGCGCGGGGAATCTTTTGGCAAACCCCTCCGAGCGCGTTGATTCGGTGAGGTCCGCGCATAACACCACCACGTTTTCGTCGTGTTCGCCGGCGATAACCAAACCTTGCCCATATCCATCTCGGATGGGAGCCATATCAACGTCTGAATCGAAAATTTTAGGATTGAGGTGTGCGTCGGGGTTGAGCATGGTCTACGGTTGTGTTTTGCCCGGCACGCGATAGCGCTCCGGATCAATAGTGCGCTCAAAGCAGTGTGAACCGGCGGGATGATTCCAGTTTTCAAATACGGGCGCAAACGGCTCAACCGGATGCGCCATGCGTCCCTTGACAGTGTCGTTGGATACAAGATTGAATGTCGCGCACAGTTCAAACGTCAGCGGCGCTTTCACGTTGTAGAGGTACGGTTCGCCGGTCTGGGGATCAACCGACGCTTTGAACCCCGAGATGGAGTCCTCAAGATCATCCAGTGCGGCGGGAAGTTTGCTCTTGAGCTGCCAGTACGCGACGATCTCGCTCTGGAGGTTCTGCAAATGTCCTACCCGTTCGCTGTCAAACCGGACCTCCCGCTGGCGAAACGGCGAACCGGCAACGATGAAGCCGGCTATCACGGCAAGCGCGACGAACGCGCACGCGCCCCACACGAACAGTTTCATGCCGGAAGAAAACTCGCCCGCCGCTTTGCGCAGATCATAAAAGTAGTACCTAAACACGCCCGCGCCGACGGCGAGGACGGCGAGCACCTTGAGCACGAACCGCAGGGTCAACTCTCCTTCCAAAAAGTTGAAGATGAGCGCGATGAGGTCACCGATGATGAGAACCGCCGCAAGAAAGAGAGTGAGGTAGATGAGCCACTTGCGAACTTTGAGCTCCGCTTTCTGCGGATTTTCCTTCACGTCGCGATTTATAAACCACGTCGTCCACGCGTACACGGGGAACACGATAATGAGCGATGCTATCGCCCATCGCACCGAACCGCCGGGCTCATAAAAGAGGTTGAGCGGATCGGGAAACGCCGCGTTGACCAATTCTAAAAGAAGCTGGATGAGATTGAACGACGAAAAGTAGAGCGTGCCTACCCATAATAGGTTAAGAAAAACGTCCCGCGGCGTGTTTTTTATGTTTATTTCCATATACCTAGTGTAACCGATTACCCTTGTTTGTGTTTCACTGATGTTCGCTGACTATCCTGCCGGCAAACGTGCGCAGTTCGCCGAGCGCGCGCGCGGCCTCTTCCCTATTGGGCGGTTTGCCGTGCCACTCAAACCGGTTTTCCATAAAACTCACGCCCTTGCCGGGGATGGTGTGCGCAATAATGACCGTCGGCTTTTCGTAGATCGCCTTTGCTTCATTAACGGCATCAACAAAATGAGCGATGTTGTGGCCGTCTACCTCCAGCACGTGCCAGTTAAACGCTTCGTATTTTTGCCGCAGGGGTTCCAGTGGCATGATGTGTTCGGTAAAGCAGAT
>CAYIFE010000012.1:0-9513 GCA_964362605.1 uncultured Candidatus Saccharibacteria bacterium | reverse complement strand
AATTTGTAAAAAAAATCAAAAATCAAAAATCAAAAATAAAAATTGACTCCGAAGAAGAAACGATACCGGACTTTGAAATAAAAAAGATGGGGCTTGGGTTTGTTGGGATATTAGGCGACACACTGCCGCGGGAAAAGCATGCGGAAGCGGCGCGGGAAGCGCTGGCGTATGTGAAGAGTGAAATAGCCCCGAAAAGCCCCGCAGACGGGGCCTCAGGGCAGGCCCCGAAAAGTGGCTCCACCACCTCGGGGCAGGCATGGGATTTGGTCATTTTAGACGAAGTCAATGTGGCACTCTCGCTCAACCTGCTCACTGTGGCGGAGGTTCTGGGCGCGCTCAAAGACGTGTCGCCCGAAAAGATGGTCATCTGTACCGGTCGGGGAGCGCCGCAGGAGCTCATTGACCGCGCCGATCTGGTAACCGAGATGCGCGAGATCAAACATCCGTTTAGCGGCGGGAAAACGGCAAAAATAGCGGTGGAATTTTGAAATGGTGGTATACTGTTGTCTATGGCAGACAACAGTATGCCGCTCTACGACAAGACTTTTTGGTTCGCCGGTTTTTTCTTGTCCGGCGTGCTCGCCGCCAGCATTGTGGAACCGTGGCGCGCGCGTTTTGTAGCCGTCGCCTTTGTTTGGTTACTGCTTGTGCTGTCGTCGCTCGGTTTCAGGCGGTACACGGTTGCCGTGCTTTCGTTTGCATGCCTTTTGGGCGCCGCGCATTTTTTCGTGTTCAGCGCGGCGCAGGCGGATGTGCACATGCCTTTTGATGAAGAGACCGCCGTCACCGGCGTTGTTGCAAAAGCGGTTGCGGGCACGAACAAGCAAGAACTTGTCATTGCTCTTGAACCGCCGTATCGGGGCACTGTCAGTGCAACCATGCCGCGATATCCGAGTTTTGTCTACGGCGATCTGGTTCGGTTTGAAGGAGTTATCGCTCAACCTCCGGAACGGGCTGTGGCGCGTCTTCAGAAAAACGGCGTGTTCGGGGTGATGGATTTTCCGCGCGCGGAAGTTATCGCCCGCGGCAAGGGATCGCCGATCAAAAAGATATTGTTCGGCATAAAGGATCTTTCAGAATCGGTGTTTGAGCGCATCCTGCCGCCTGATCGGGCGGCATTTATCAGCGGTCTGACGCTCGGCGACACGTCAAAGATCCCGCGCGAGTTTTCCGACGCGATGCGTGCCACCGGCACGACCCACGTCGTCGCTCTTTCCGGCTATAACATCACCATCGTCGTGAGTGCGATCATGGGCGCGCTCGGGTATGTGTTCTCGCGCAAAAAAGCCGTAGGGGGCGCCGTGGCGGCGGTCATATTCTTTGTAATTATGACCGGTGCGGAGGCATCCGCCGTCCGCGCGGCAATAATGGCGTTCATTTTGCTTCTCGCAAACATCTCAAACCGCGTATTCAGCCCCCGCAATGCAATAGTCGTCGCGGCGTTTGCGATGGTTGCCGTCAATCCGCGCATACTCGTCTGGGATGTCGGCTTTCAACTCTCGTTTGCGGCGATACTTGGGCTCGTGTACCTCCAGCCGGCCATAACCGATTTTTTCAAAATTAATCCCGCTCCGGGATTCTTGCGCTGGCGTGAAAATTTGCTGACCACCATCAGTGCCCAGGTGGCGGTTTTGCCCATTTTGCTGGTGAATTTTCACACGTTCACCCCGCTCTCCATTTTGACCAACGTCCTCATATTGAGCGCGGTGCCGATAACCATGACGTTCGGTTTTCTCGCCATCGGTTTTGGGTTGATCTCCTCCTACGCCGCCCTGCTCGCCGGTTTTGCGCTCAACCTTTTGCTCGGATACGAGATGGGTGTGATACGGCTGTTTGCGCGTTTTCACGATGCTATTTCGGTGCAGAATTTTGGCATAGCGCTTTTCATCGCGTATTACCTCCTGCTCATAGCGTTTATCGCGTACGCGGAACACAAGCGACGCACGCGGCCGCTCTATGAGCGACAACCGGCATGGAATTGATCGGAAAGCATAAAAAATTCATCGTTCTGTTTCTCGGCGCGCTCATTGCCGACAGCGTGTTGTGGCTCTTTGTTCTTTTTCCCGCGCCCGCCGGAGAGCCGGAGCTCTATTTTTTGGATGTGGGCCAGGGAGACAGCCAGCTCATCGTCTTTCCGTCCGCCGGCGGCCGGCGAGTAAAAATGCTCATGGACGGCGGGCCGGCAAACGGCGCGCTCCTACGCCAACTTGCACAGATACTGCCCCTGCAGGATCGCTCTATTGACCTCGTGCTGATGACGCATCCCCAGCTGGATCACTTCGGCGGATTCATAGATCTGCTTAAAACATATCGTGTCGGCGCTTTTATCGGCACCGGACGCAAAGGCACTACGAAGGCGTATGAAGAACTTGAACGCGAGATAGCCCGTCGCGGCGTTGTCTATGTCCAGGTGCGCGCAGGCGATGCCATAACGTACGGGAACAGTACGTTTGCCATCGTTTCTCCTGACAAACAAGATATCGCGGACAAAGAGCTCAATGAAAGTTCCCTTGTCGTTCTGTTCAAAACCGAAAAACTGCGCGCGCTCTACACCGGCGACATAGGCGCAAAAACGGAAAAGAAGCTTGCGGCTCGTACCGACCTGTCTGCGCAGGTGTTGAAGGTGCCGCACCACGGATCAAAATTTTCCTCCAGCCAGGCGTTTGTGAGCGCCGTTCATCCGCAGGCGGCGGTCATCGGCGTGGGCAAAAACAGCTATGGCCACCCCACCGCGCAGACGCTTGAGCGTCTTGCCGGTGCCGGAGCGGAGGTTTTTCGCACAGATAGAGACGGAACGGTGAAAATAACCGTCAAGGACGAAAATCTGCTTATGTTCAAGCAAAAATAGGGCGTTTTCAGGGTGCGTAAGGATATGTTGACAGCAAAAGCGGCATCAGTTAGCATGGAGACAGCACGTCGTACCCACTCCTTCCCCGGTCGCCCCTCCCTCCTTGGAAGGAGGACCGGTTTGCGGGCAAACAAGAGAGCCGGCGAGCCCTTCACTCGCGCAGGTTGCTTGTTTTCTCCGATCGGTCGGGGTTTCGGAGCCGGACTGTAACTTCGGCTCTGGGTCGGGTTGCTTGTGCACCCGACCCTTTTTTGATTCAAATACCTTTGTGCTTTGAATCAAGAAACTCCGGTTTCACGTCTTTTTCCGCCCTTTCGGCTCCGGCTTTGCGAAACAACCTCGGCAGATCCTCCGGATATGCCTCAGTTCTTTCGCTTCGCCTCGCACGAAAGAGCGAGAAAAATCCGCAGAAAGGAGTTTCATAATTCAAAGCCTTGTGGTAAAATTATGTCTGACATGAGAATCCTCACTTCGGAGATTTCTGCAAAAAGCGGAGAACAGGTGATGCTCATCGGATGGGTTGCCAACCGCCGCGATCACGGAAAACTTATTTTTTTTGATCTGCGAGACCGCGGGGGCATTGCCCAGGTAGTGGTTACCCCGAAAAGCGGCTCCGCCGCCTCGGGGCAGGCGCCTAAAGTAGCCGCGACGTATGAAGTTGCCAACCAGCTTCGCCCCGAATGGGTGGTGGAGGTGCGCGGTACTGTTGCTGATCGCCCGCCGGCCATGGTCAACGAAAAGATCCCAACCGGCCGCGTAGAGGTCCAGGCGGAAGACCTCACAATCATTTCCAAGGCGCAGACGCCGCCCATTGCTCTTGATGCTGATGGGTATGACATCGGCGAGGAAGTGCGGATGAAATATCGCTACCTTGATCTGCGCCGCGAGCGTTTGCAAAACAATATCCGCGCACGCCACAAGATCATCAGTTTCATGCGCGAATTTTTGAGCGGGCGCGGATTTGTTGAGATAGAAACGCCTATTTTGGGCCGCTCCACACCCGAGGGCGCGCGCGACTATCTGGTGCCCTCGCGCGTCTATCCGGGCAGTTTCTACGCCCTGCCGCAATCACCCCAGCAGTATAAGCAGCTCCTAATGGTTTCCGGTTTAGAACGCTATTTCCAGATCGCGCGCTGTTTTCGCGACGAAGACACCCGCGGCGACCGTCAGCCGGAGTTTACGCAACTGGATATTGAGATGAGCTTTGTAAGTCAGGACGATGTGCTCGCACTCACCGAGGAACTGTTCACCGCGCTCGTGAAAAAACTCTTTCCCGAACACCGGATCAAAGAACAGCCCTTCCCGCGGCTCAACTATGCGGATGTGATGGCGCAGTATAACAGCGACAAGCCGGACTTGCGGGAAAACAAAAACGACCCGAAGGAACTCGCATTTGCGTTTGTCGTGAACTTCCCGATGTTTGAATGGAAGGATGCAGAGAAACGTTGGGACGCGGTGCACCACCCGTTCACCATGCCGCAAGTCAAGAACCGCGGAGAGTTTTTGGAACTTTTCAAAAAAGACCCGTCAAAGATATTGGCGTTCCAGTACGACCTTGTGCTCAATGGTTACGAGATCGGCGGCGGTTCCATCCGCATCCACGACGGCGAGCTTTTGCAGGCGGTTTTTGAGGCGATGGGCAACAAGCCGGAAGAGGTGCGGGAAAAGTTTGGTCACATGCTCGAGGCGTTTTCCTACGGCGTGCCGCCCCACGGAGGCATTGCGTCCGGCATTGACCGGTTTGTGATGCTCATGCAGGGAGAGCCCAACATCCGCGAGGTCATCGCGTTTCCCAAAACCGGCGACGGCCGCGACCCGATGACCGGCGCGCCGGCGGGCGTGGACCCTGCGCAACTGAAAGAGCTCAATTTGCGCCCCGAAACAAAAAAGTAGTATTCTACTTTCCATGAATTACCATCCCAAAGAAGAAAAGACGTTTCTCATGATCAAGCCCGACGGCGTGCGCAAGGGGCTTATCGGTGAAATAATCAAGCGGCTGGAACAGCGAGATATGAAAATTGTGGCGCTGGAGATGTTTATGCCGACCAAGGAGCAGATAGACGGCCACTATCCGAAAAGCGAAACGTGGATAAAGCGGCTCGGTGAAAAAACCCTCGCGACGTATCAAAAATACGGCTATGATGCCCAAAAAGAGCTGGGAACCGCCGATGCGCTCAAAATCGGCAGGATGGTGCGCGGTTGGCTCATTGAACTGATGACGTCGGCGCCGCTGGTCAAAATGGTTGTCCAGGGCGTGCATGCGGTGGATATGGTGAGAAAAATAGCGGGACCCACCATGCCTTACCAGGCGGAGATGGGCACCATCCGCGGTGATTACAGTGCCGATTCGCCCGCGCTGGCGAACAAAGAGAAGCGGGCGGTGATGAATCTTGTCCATGCCTCGGAAACCCCTGAAGAGGCGGTGCACGAGATTAAACATTGGTTTGGCAAAGCAAAGATATTCGCCTACAAGCGGTTTGGGGTAGATAGCTAGGCAGGCAGACACAAAACCGCGCTAATTTGCTCTCCCGAGCTCCTCTCGAGCGGGCGCTCCGGGCCGCTAGGCCAAGTCTTACCCGCCCTGCGAGGAGCTCGGGAGAGCGGCAGGTTATATGTGCAAACATTTTTTTGATTAATGTGAAACCTTTTCTGCCCCAGGGCGTTATATTTAGTGATCCCGCTTACACGGTTCCGGATCAAATAATCAATAATAATCGGGAGAGCATATTCCTGCAGTCCGTGGATTGCAGATGAGCTCACCCACATACGTCCTGTGTTTAACCGCAGGGCACAAAAACCCGGGGACCATAGCGGGATACGAGAACGGCCGCCAGCAAGGCGGCTTTTCTCATCTGCATAAGTTCACATACATATGGCACTCCCCGCACCCCGGGGAACCATGAGGATTTTCAACAAGTTTCGCCACACCAGAGGATTCATCAGTACCTGGGAGCGTCTGCTACGCTTCCGGTATATGATCACCGCACAAGCCAAGGAGCGGTGCCGCATCCTCGCGTTCTGGGAGCGGCACGGGGACGGGGCGACCTGGGAAGCGTTTGGCATCTCGCGCCGCACCTTGTTCCGGTGGGCGGCAACGCTCCGGAATGAAGCGGGAAAGCTGGAAGCCCTCAATCCTGGTAGCAGGGCTCCCCAGCGTCGCAGGAAGCGGGAAGTGCCCGAACCCCTCACCCAGCGCATCATCGCCCTGCGCACCACCCACCCCCGCCTGGGCAAGGACAAGATTCATACCCTCCTTTGCCGGGAGGGATATCGAGGCAGTGTTTCCACCATGGTGCGCATCCTCGCTGACCTCAAGAAGCGGGGCGCCATACCGGAACGTGTCGTCCTCACCCTCTCGGGGAGCACCGGACGGCTCATCGAGCGAAGGTATACGCCGCGCAGGAAGCTCCGCCGGCCTCACGGATACCGGGTGCTCGAGGCAGATACGGTCGTTCGATTCATCCATGGCGTGAAGCGCTATGTCTTGACGGGTATTGATACCCAGAGCCGCACCGCCTTTGCGGGGGCGTACACCAACCACGGGAGCGCCGCGGCAGCCGACTTCCTACGCAAGGCGAGGGTGGTATTGCCCGGATGTCCCGCGGACGTGCAGACCGACAATGGATCAGAGTTCGCGCTCCACTTCCATGCCGCCGTCGAGGAGCTCGGACTCCACTTCAACACCCATCCGCGCTCACTCAAGGAGAATGCCCATGTGGAGCGGTTCAATCGAACGCTCAATGAGGAGTTCCTGCTCTCGCACCGGGACCTCCTGCGCGATGATGTGGCCGCATTCAACCGCCAGCTCGTCGACTGGCTCATCTGGTACAACGGGGAGCGGCCCCATTACGCGCTTGGACAGGTTGCGCCATTGCGGTATATGATGCGTTCACTACCGGCAAAGGAGTGCCATATGTGGTGGACGCATACATCATCTTTCAATTTCGGAAGTATTGGCATAGAGTGGACCTCAACCCCGCAAAGCCGCCTGCGGCGACCGCGGGGCACGTGGCTATGGCTAATTCGTCATACATCAGAAATTTTGTCATTATTGCCCACATAGACCACGGCAAATCCACGCTGGCGGACCGGATGCTTGAACTGACGGGCACGGTGGAAAAGCGGGTCATGCGGCCGCAGTATTTGGACCAGCTGGAACTTGAGCGCGAGCGGGGGATAACGATAAAAATGGCTCCGGTCAGAATGGTTTACCATTCTGACCAGGTTGAGTACATGCTCAACCTGATTGACACCCCGGGCCACTCCGATTTCAGTTACGAGGTTTCGCGAGCGCTCATGGCTGTAGAAAGCGCGGTTTTGCTCGTAGACGCCACGCAGGGCATTCAGGCGCAGACGCTGGCAAATTTTGAAAATGCCAAGCGGGTAGGCCTTACGATCATCGGGGCGGTGAATAAAGTTGACATTGCCTCGCCCGAACAAATTGCCGCCTCGGTTTCGGAAGTTGCGGGACTTTTGAAAATCGGCGAAGGAGATGTCATGAAAGTATCGGGCAAGACCGGCGAAGGCGTGGAAGAGCTTCTAAAAAAGATAACCGAACGAACGCCGCCGCCGAGAGCATACGACCCTGATGAAAAAGGCGCGCGCGCACTCGTGTTTGATTCGCTCTACGATGACCACAAAGGGGTGCTTGCCTTTGTGCGCGTGTTTGACGGAGAGTTTTCAGCCGCGGACTCGGGCGCCTTTTTGGCAACCGGCGCGCAGTTCAAAATAAAGGAGATCGGTTATTTTGCGCCGGCGCTCGCGCAGAGCAGAAAGCTGTGCGCGGGAGAAATAGGGTATGTCGCCACCGGCATCAAAGACCCGGATAAAGTAAAAATAGGCGACACCCTCGTTCGCGCGAGCGCGTTTGAAAACGTGCGTGTTCTGGCGCTGTCCGGCTACCGCGAGCCGAAGCCAGTGGTATTTGTCTCCTTCTATCCGGAAGACCCGACCGAATACGAAAATCTGCGCCAGGCGCTTTCCTATTTGCGTTTAAACGATGCGGCGCTCCATTTTGAACCGGACGTGAGCGAAATACTCGGGCGGGGTTTCAAGGGCGGATTTTTGGGGCGACTCCATTTTGAAATAACCGCCGACCGGCTCGCGCGGGAATTCAATATGCGCACCGTGCACAGTTTTCCGTCGGTGGAGTACCAGGTGCGCCTGAAACAGAACGGCTGGCTGACCATCACCAATCCGAAGGATTTTCCCGCCGATCCGGGCGAGGTGCTGGAACCGATGACCGCCATTGAGATATTGACCCCCGCGGAATACATCGGCGGTATTTTACGGTTGAAAGAGTTGTTTCGTCTTGAAGACATTGAAGTGAAGACCGCCGGCGCCAAGACCCTGATAACCGCCGCGATGCCACTCGCCGAGCTTATCAGCGATTTTGACGATAAAATAAAGTCGCTCTCCGCGGGTTTTGCCTCGCTTTCGTATGAAATAGCCGGTTGGCAAAAGGCAGAGGTGGAAAAGATGGAAGTGTTGGTTGCCGACAATGTCGTTGCCGGTCTGACGCGCATCATTGCGCACCGCGATGTGGCGCGCGAAGCCCGCGCGAGCGTGGGGAAACTGAAAGACCTTTTGCCGCGCCAGCAGTTCACGCAGGCCCTGCAGGCGGCGGTAGGGGGCAACATCATCGCGCGCGAGACCATTCCGGCCATGCGCAAAGAGCTTGGGAATTTCGGCAAAAATGGCGGCGACCGCACGCGCAAAATGAAGCTGTGGAAAAAGCAACAGCGCGGCAAGGCGCGCCTGAAAGAACGGGGGACGCAAAACCAGGTAAAGATCCCTGCTGCGATCTTCAAGGAGTTGCTCAAGCGATGACAACGGACGTATACTGAAAACGTATGAAAATAGCGTTTTGGCTTGCCCTTATCGCTATCATCGCCGGCATCGGGAGCGAGCTCTATGCGCTTAACAAACAGCGCGCCGCGCTTTCTGCTAAAGTGGAACGGGTAGGCGCCAAGGTTGAAACGCTCACGCAGGAGAACAAAAAGTTTGCGGCGGACATAGAGTTTTATAGCAATCCGCAGAACCAGGCGAACGCGCTCAAAGAGGTTTTCAACTACAAAGACGACCCGAAGCAAAAACTATACATCATCGTGCCAAAACTATGAACCAGAAAGTAATGCTGTTTCTGTTCCTCGGCATGGTGGCGGTCGGATTGTCCGGTTACTACGCCGTGCGTCTCGGTTTGTACCCGGTCGCCGTCATCAATGCGCGTTTTATCGGTGCGCGCAGTTTCGCGCAGGCCGCCGATATTGTCGGCAAGTACTATGGCCAGCTCTTAAGCCAGGCGAGCCAAAACACCCCGAGCATTTTTTCGCCGAACCTGCCGCCCGCGGAACTGCGCCGCGCGACGCTGGATAAAATGGTTGAAAACGTGCTCATCTACAACGAACTGCGTAATCGGGCGGGGAATGATCTGGACCGCCTGGTGGAGGGGAAGCTGGAGCCGCTCAAGGCGAGCAACCCGGATTTTGAAAAAGCCGTTTCAACGCTCTACGGTCTTTCCGCCGGCCAGTTCACCCGCGACGTGCTCATACCGGCGGCGCATGAAGAGATCCTGCGCGGCTACCTAGACGGAGAAAAAAAGACCGGTTACGACGAATGGCTCGTGAGCGCGCGCACGGGCGCGAGCGTGATAATCCTCGCCCCCG
>CAYIFE010000011.1:0-9899 GCA_964362605.1 uncultured Candidatus Saccharibacteria bacterium | reverse complement strand
CGTGTGCTCTTCCGATCTCCTTTTTTCCTTGAAACGCGCTCACTCTTTTTGATATACTGTCCCCAAAGGTCGCATAACATCTTTTCCTCCTATGTCAAAAAATCTCTACATCGCTATCGGCATAATCATCGTGGTGCTCGTGCTGGTGTTTACCTTTCGTAGCTCTCCGGTGCCGGAAAACAGTCAACCGCTCGCGTTTCCCCTAACGCTTGAAGAGCAAAATGGTTCCGGTCAGAACGGAACAGCGACGCTCTCTGCCGTCAGCGACAGCGTTGCGGTAACCATCCAGTTGGACGGCGCCGCATCCGATGCCGCACAACCGGCGCACATTCACGAAGGAACCTGCGCCACTCCCGGCGCCGTAAAGTATCCGCTTGCGGATGTGACGGACGGCCAGTCACAGACGACGCTTGGCGCTTCCTGGAACGAACTTACTGACCTTGCGGCACAAACCCCGCTTATCATCAACGTGCACAAATCAACATCAGAAACAAACGTGTATGTCGCGTGCGGGGCCGTCAACGGTCTTCCTCCGATAACGGAGTAGGATACCTACATCCGATTGCATTATTGGACTGGATTCCCGTTTTCACGGTAATGACGGAGAAGGACTTCTCTTCGGTCATTATCCGGCTTGACCGGATAATCCAGTTCCCTTGGCGATAAGTGCGTACTGTCTATACGGTATTAAAAGACGGCGTCGGGGTGACCCGACGCCGTTGCAGTTCGGTCTCCTTTGGCAGAGACCAAACTGCCTCCTGCTAGAACTGGATTTGCATGCTTCCCTGCGCGGTCCCCGCGGGGTCTGCGACCAACACCGCGTGGTAGGTGTTCTGGGGTCCCTTCGGAATCCCTACGAACACTGCCTCTCCGACGGCATCCGTCAGCGCTGTTGCGACGCTGATGAGACCGTCCGCGCCGTCTACCACACAGACCTTCAGCAGAACACTCGCCAAAACCGGCTGGGTGAACGCGTGGAGGTCGTAGGTACCACCGAGGTTGTTTCCCAGTGAGAGCTTGAATATCTTGAACTGCGAGCCCGGCGGGCCGTCGAAGAGCAGAAATCCGACGTCGAAGGCGTGCGCGATGACGCCATCCAGCTTCATATTCCCCTCTATACCCATGGCGAACAGGAAACCGGTCTGCCCGAGGTCGCCGTAGAGGAGCGGAAGGGTTTGCACGAACTGCCCGACCGCCGAGCCGCTCACGCCGGTCTGCACTTCCGCCAGAGGGAGCGACATCGCGGAGAAGGCCGCCTCCGAACCCATTGCCTGCCCCGTGAGCGCGTCTAACGCATACAGGGAAGTCATTCCCGTCAGCGCAACATTGCCAAAGGCGAGCCCGCCGAACTGTTCCGATGAAGCGAACTGTTTAAAAAACTTCACGTCAACCATCCGCTCCATGATCGCCAGCGACATGTTCGTCGCGCCGCCGATGATGCGCGCGCACGGCTCCGCCGTCTTGGGAAAGCTGTGCGCGACGGTGCTGTAGAACGCCCCGAAGTTTCCGGGACTGGGCGGGAGCACGCCCACCGCATCGCCAAGTGATCGGTTGAGCTGGGCGGCGAGCGCGTCCAGGATCGGCAAACTCGCGGGTGCGAGTTTGGCGCTCACGCCGTTTTGGCTACCGAACACCTCGTTGGAACCAGCCAGCGCGGCGGCAAGCGGCGTTTCCAGCTTGTCCATCAGCTGGAGACGACTGTAACCATCCTTGAAAATCGGACTGTAAAACGAGTCCAGCCCGAGCGCGGCGGCATCCCCCATTGTGTGCATCGCGAGTACGCGCAGCCCGGCGATCAACTCCGCCGAGAACACGCCCGTCTGAAAACCGGCGAGCTGGTTGTCGCTGTCGGACGTGTCCACGAAGACCTTCTGCTCCTTGGACGACACCGACTAGCCCTGCATCGTGACGTGGATGAGCCGCCACGAGACCTGCGCGCTGGCGAAAAGCGTGTCCTTCGCCGTCTTGAGCGTACCCGGAGGGGCGACGAACCAAAGCGACGGTAACTGGGTCAGCACCGGCTTGACCCGAACAATACAACCGTTTCCGAGGTCAAACTCGGCCTCGTAGGTGGACGTCGGGTTCGGGTTGTCGATGACCACCGCCATGAGCCCGAACCCCCGGATCTGCTCCGGAGCCGACTTGACCGCCGGTGCGGCCGGAGCGGAACTTCCGCCGCCCGACGAGCACGAAGAGAACAGGAGCGTAAAAAGCGAGAGAATCACTGCGGTGATGAACGGCATCGCTGGCCTCCTTGCCAGATTTTTTGGTGAGCCCGTATATCAAAGGACGCGCATAAACATACTGCTTTTAGACACCTTTTGTCAAACTCTTTACAAAGGCAGTGTCGCGCGATAGTATCCGGCGATGTTTGATAAACAGCATCTATCATTCTATGCCGTTTAAACGCATGACAATCGCGGGGACAGCCATCGGTGCGGTCATCCTGTCCACAGTTCCGTTTCCGGTCACCTATGCCGAAGCGGCGCCGGATGTGGCGACCCTTCCCGCAACCGCTATCACCTCTACATCCGCAACGCTCCACGGGCATCAGCAACAAACGCTTTCCGACCAGGTGAGCGCATGGTTTGAATACGGCACGGGGCCGACACCGACGTTTTCCGCCGGCAGTCAGACGATCTACGGGGCCGCTTCAAAGAATTCCGATTTTGATTTCACGCTCACCGGACTGACCCCCGGCACGACGTACCAGTATCGCGCGGTCGCGCAGAACTTCGCCGGCAACGGGTACGGCTCCCTGGTCTCGTTTACCACCGCCGGCACACCGCCGCCTCCCCCGCCACAGCCGATCCTTTCCGTTTCTCCGCAATCGTTCGCCTTTGCCGCGCAGGTTGGCACCGATCCCCTAGCGCAAACACTGACGATAACCAACGCCGGCGGCGGCACCATGAACTGGACGGTGAGCGATGATGCGCCGTGGCTCAATCTCTCGCCGGCGAGCGGAGTAAACAGTGGCACCGTCATCGTGACGGTCATCTCCTCGTCGCTCGCGGTGGGAACTTTCACGGGAGCCATAACGGTAGTT
Source organism: uncultured Candidatus Saccharibacteria bacterium (assembly GCA_964362605.1). Classification (GTDB taxonomy): domain Bacteria; phylum Patescibacteriota; class Minisyncoccia; order UBA6257; family 1-14-0-10-40-38; genus CAYIFE01. Next base: position 6,853 of record CAYIFE010000011.1, on the reverse strand, counting down.
GCCGGAACGGCTGCGGGTAGTCCACAACTCATACCGGCGACCCTCACCGTTACCGCAACCGCACCACCGCCTCCACCTCCGCCGCCATCTTCCGGCGGCGGAACAAGCGGCGGAGGCGGCGGGTTCCAGGCACCGACACAACCGCCGGCGGCGGCGACAAAACCGGCGACGGACATCACCGGCACCGGCGCGACCATACACGGCGTCGTAAATCCGAACGGCGCGTTCGCCAACTCGTGGTTTGAATGGGGCCCAACAACCGCCGTTGCCGATATGCTGTTTTTACCCGCCATTGAACCGGGAACCGTCATCACTTCCTATGCGCGCACTCTGACTGGTTTGACGCCGGCCACCACCTACTATTTCCGCATCGCCGCTCAAAATTTGTGGACTGCGTATGGCGACACTCTTTCATTCACAACCGCCGGTAAACCGTCCACCACTACGGTCCCTGTTCCCGACATAGGAAGTTCGCAAGCAACCTCTGCTGTAGCATCTTCGCCTGTTCCCACACCCGTTCCTCCTGCGCCTGCGCCAATCCCGCAACCGGTTCCGCAAACCGGCGGAGGGACCGGCCAGCTTTTGCCTGATTCCCTCGTGCTTGAACCGTCCGCCGACCCCTCTGCGCCGCGTGCCGGAACGGCGTTCACCTACCGGCTGATCTACCGCAATACCGACCTGACCCGCCTCATCACCGATGCGGCCGCCGCATTGTCCATTCCAAAAAACATCACTTTTGAATCGGTGAACAAACCGCGCGTAGCCGGACGAGACAGCGAATTTGTGTTTGATCTTGGGGCACTTCCGCCCGGCGGCGAAGATACACTCATCATCACGGCGCGCGTCATCGCGCAGGCGCACTCCGACGATCCTATTGTCATCGGCGCAACCGTGGATTATCTGGATATATTCAAACGCCCGCACTCGGTCAGCACATACCTCGGCCTTGCGGTCGGCATCGGCGGCTTCTTTGCGGCGTTGTTCACGCTGTTTGGATCGCCGCTGAACTGGCTGCTCATCCTTCTGCTCCTGCTCATTCTTGCGCTCATCATCTACTACCTCTATCGCAAGGAACTGCGCAAAGAAAACGCGCCTATCGCCAAACGCGAACGTTTCGCGTAACATATTCTCATGAAACGGAGGATGTTGGCATCGTTTTTACTGCCTCATTTCCGCGCTTATTTCATTTTTCTCTTCATCAACATGCTGGCGATACTTTTTTAGGTAGGACTTACGCATTTCGTACTTTTCTGTCATTCCCGCGGAGGCGGGAATCCAGTAGTAAATCGTTCTTTAAGGCTCTGGATTCCCCTTCCCCGCCTTCGCGAGGACAAGCTTCAGGGGAATGACACTGATTGCGTAAGTCCTATTAGGTTTTAATGTGCGGTATTCCCCTTTCCGCTTCAACGCGTTACAATGGTGTGACGCTGTGCCATGAACAAGAAACGCAAACTTGCGCGCAGAAAACACCGCAAAAAACGCGGGAAGCGCCGTTCGTTGCGCTACCGATGAGCGAGCGCGCCGCGCCATGTCAAAATACTACAACCAACAGCGCACCAAGAATCTTTTTGATCCGGACGCAACCGCACCGTTCCGTTTGAGCCGCAGTAAAATTGACCTGTTCTTAAACTGCCCGCGCTGTTTTTACCTTGACCGCCGCCTGGGTGTGGACCGGCCGCCCGGGTATCCGTTCAGCTTAAACTCCGCCGTTGATACCCTGCTCAAAAAGGAATTTGACATCCACCGCGCGAAGGGAACCGCGCATCCGCTGATGAAAGCATACGGCGTTGATGCCGTCCCGCTTGCACACCCGAACATGGACGAATGGCGCGATGCCTTGCGGCGCGGGATAACCTTTTACCATGAACGGACCGGCTTTTTGATAACCGGCGGCATTGACGACGTGTGGACTACGCCCAAAGGCGAACTTATCATCGTGGATTACAAGGCGACGTCAAAAAGCGGTGAGGTGAACCTTGATGCCGACTGGCAGATAGGTTACAAGCGGCAGATGGAAATATACCAGTGGCTCTTCCGCAAGAACGGGTTTGCGGTCAGCCCAACGGGATACTTTGTCTACTGCAACGGCTCCACGGACCGCGCCGCTTTTGACGGCAAACTGGAGTTCTCCATTACTCTCATCCCCTACACCGGCGACGATACGTGGGTTGAAAAGGCGCTCGCTAACATCCGGACGTGCCTGTCCGACAGCCGTTTGCCAGCGCCATCGCCGGAGTGCGATTACTGCGCATACCGTAGCCGCGCTCAGCGAGTTGAAGAAGAGGCGTAGCCCTCCCATCAAACAGGTTGACAGGAACCGCGCGAGGTGAAAGATTAAAGGCAACAATTATTATTAACCGTATCAAATACCCCTATGGAGACAAACGGAAATAAGAAGATGTATATCACCGGTGTCAGTGCGTTTGTGGTCGGTTTTGTCCTGTCATGGCTGTTATTCGGCCTGTCCGGCCAGTCGCCGTCGCAGACCGCCTTGCCAGCCGAAGAAGGCGAAAATTCCGAGTTTACCGCCAATGTGGCGGCCATCGCCGGGACCGCCGATGACAGCGTTTCTGCGTCAAACCAGCCGGCGGGAAGCACGATAACCGTAACGGTGCACTTGAGTCAGCCGCGCTGGATAGCCATTCATGAAATGGCGGACGGCATCCCCGCCCGTATCCTGGGCGCGCAGAAATTTTTCTCCGGCGATCACACGGGCACTGTCGCGCTCCTGCGTGCCACTGTCGCGGGCAGCACCTATACTGCCATGGTTCACCAGGACAGCGGTGACAGCGGTTTTGACCTGAAAACGGACATGCCGCTCCTTTCGGGCGGTGTTCCCGTCGCTTCTTCGCCGTTTACGGCGACTGTGCAGTAGCATCTTGGATATTTCACATGGACCTTGCGGGTAAAAAATGCGTTCCGTGCGAAGGCGGTGCCGCCGCGCTTTCCGGCGCTACACTCGCGCGATACCGAGAAAACATTGATCCCGCATGGAAGTTAAGCGACGACGAAACATACATCCGCCGCGTGTTTACGTTCGCGGACTTTGCCGGAGCGATGGCATGTGCCAACCAAATAGCAGGAATCGCCGAATACGAAGGCCACCACCCCGACATGGCCGTTTCCTGGGGAAAGGTTGCGGTGACCCTCTCTACCCATGCTATCGGCGGTTTATCGGAAAACGATTTCATTCTCGCGGCAAAAATTGACCACCTCTGAGCGTCACGCGCCCCGTGATCGTCCTGTTACCTTTAATAAAGGCACGGAGTTTTGTAATACAAAGATATAGGATGAGCTCTGACGATAGGGAATTGATTGCGCGAGCACAGCACGAGCCCGGATTTTTTGGTGTCGTGTACCAAAAATACCTTAAGCGCATCTACACGTACGTGTGGTACCGCGTCGGCAGGAGCAAGGAGCTTGCCGAGGATTTTGTGCAAGAAACGTTTTTACGGGCATACAAGCATCTTCCCTCCTTCCGCCTTAGCTCCCTTTCCTACCTCTCGTACCTCACCCGCATCGCCCACAACATCGTGGTCAGCTACTACCGCAAAAAGAAGACGATCTCACTTGAATCAACGCCGGATATTCCGGTGGATACGGAAATCCCCGCCCGGCTTGAGATACGACTCAACGCGAAAACCGTGCAGGAAAAGCTCCGTCAGCTCAAACGCGTTGAGCGTGACGTGCTGGCCATGCGGTATACAAAAGGATTCTCCATACGCGACATTGCCGGACGGCTGAATAAGAGCGAGAACGCCGTCAAGCTCATCCTTTCGCGTGCCCGTACGCATCTGCGTTCAAAAATTCCTCCTGAAGACGCGCCCGCGTGACACCTTGCCGGTGTGCGTGCGTTAGAACAGGTAAGGCAAGACGGCAAGAACGGTATTGACTTTTGCGGAATATATTGCTACCTTCACCATTGTAGGTTCCTCAATTGGTTTTCTCTCTTTATAGGGAAGATACGTTTAAGCAAGTTGGATTGCTTTAAGCATACGCCAGGCGAGTGGTCGCCCTACGATACATTCACAGTAGTATTAAATGGCTAAACGACTTTACGTCGGTGGGTTGCCCTACAGCACCACCCAGGATGCGCTCAAAGACGCATTTGCAAAGGTGGGTGCGGTAACCAGCGCAACCATTGTCACCGACAAGTTCAACGGTCGCTCGCGCGGTTTCGGTTTCGTTGAAATGGAAAACGACGCCGATGCGCAGCGCGCCATCGAAATGTGGAACGGCAAAGATTTCGAGGGCCGCAAGCTAACCGTGAACGAAGCTCGCCCTATGGAACAGCGAGCTCCCCGCAGAGAGTTTGGCGGCGATCGGGACAATTACCGAATGGCTGCTTAGTTCTCTCGGACAAAAACTCCCCCGCGTCGCGGGGGAGTTTTTGTTTTGCATACCTGCAGGTTTTCCGATATGCTGGCCTCATGATCTCAAAAAAGGGTCTGCTCATCGCCGTAGTGGTCATTGTGGCACTTACCACCATACTCGGCACCGGCGGCTTCGGATTGGGAAGCGGCATCTCACAAACACCGCAGGATGCTCAAGATGCCGAGCCGGTAGTTGAAGCGCAAGAGCTCGCCGTCGGCACGGGACCGCAGGCCGCCGCCGGAGACACGCTCACCGTCAACTATACAGGCACGCTCGTTGACGGAACGAAGTTTGACAGCTCATATGACCGCAACGAACCGATTTCTCTCGTCCTCGGCGCCGGTGACGTCATCAGAGGGTGGGATATCGGCTTGACGGGTATGCGAGCGGGCGGCAAGCGCAAGCTCACCATACCGCCCGAACTTGCCTATGGCGATCAGGCGGTTGACGGCATTCCGGCAAATGCCACGCTGGTTTTTGAGGTAGAACTTCTCTCTATCGCGCCGAAAGCTCAAAAAACGCCGTAGCGCTCGCTACTCGCTGGATTGGTTTTGCCTGCGTATCGCTTCCAGTATTTGCTGACGCAGAGCCTCATTATTCTTTGTCTGCGGTGAAGATCGGTTGGTCCCTTGCATCACCAGAAGCACTACGAACATAGCGAGGAGAACGACGAGCATTCCTATGAGCAGTGGCTTTTTCATATCTTCCCCAGTATAGCATACGGCGCGGGCCCAGTGGTAGTATATCCAGGTAACATGATCACTTTTACCGAATGGAATACCCTTGAGCTGCGCGCGGGAACGGTTATGAACGCGGAGCGTATCTCCGGTTCAAATAAGCTCGTCAAACTCATGGTTAATCTCAGCGAGCCAGACCTGCCTGCCGGCAGACAAATAGTTGCCGGTATCGGAGCGCAGTATGAGCCCGAGGCGCTGATCGGTCGGCAAATCGTCGTTGTCGCCAATCTTGAGCCAAAACAGCTGATGGGAACAGAAAGCAACGGTATGTTGCTCGCCGCCCATGATGAAGCCGGCAACGCAGTACTCCTCGTCCCTGAACGGGCCGTTCCTCCGGGAAGCCGCATCAGCTAAAACCTCTATGCCGCACGTTGTCGTCGTAACACCGACCTACAATGAACGGGAAACACTCCCGTCCCTCGTTGAAAAAATATTTGCACTTACCATTTCCGGTCTCTCGGTGATCGTCGTGGACGACAATTCGCCCGATGGCACCGGCGCGGTTGCGGATGCGCTTGCCAGGCGCTTTCCGGTACGCGTCATCCATCGGCGCGAAAAATCCGGTTTGGGAACCGCGTACCGCGACGCGTTCTCGGAAATTATCCGGACGGATGCCGATTACGTCATCCAGATGGATGCCGATCTTTCGCACGATCCGGCGGCCATTCCGAGTTTCCTGCAAGCCGCCACCAGTTGTGACGTCGTTTTGGGATCGCGCTATGTCTCCGGCGGGACCATAAAGCGCTGGGACTTGAAGCGACGGCTTTTGAGCCGATGGGGAAACGCATACGCCCGCGCGGTCTTGGGGCTCCCCTACCGCGATGTGACGGGCGGATATAAATGTTTTCGCACCGCTGTCTTGAAGAAGATGGACATCGCGGGATTAAGCTCCATCGGCTACAATTTTCAGATAGAGACGACCTATCGCGCGCACCGCGCCGGTTACCGCATCTGCGAGATCCCCATCACCTTTACCGAACGCGCCGCTGGCGCTTCAAAATTGAACTTCCGGATCATCGCCGAGAGCTTTCTCAAAGTACTCGCCCTGAAATTTCTTTAACGCATCGCGGCGTACGAACATTCCGTACCGGTTTCCGAATGAGACGGCTTCATAGAGGCCGGTTTGTTCGTACTGCGCAAGGTATGCCGCAAGCGTGTTTTCATCGGCAAATCCAAACGTATCGGCGCGGTCAAACAGTGCCATATCCGCAAGGCCGTCGTAGCGGCCAAGCATGAACACCTGTTCGCGATGGCTCACGTGAGGCACCAGGTTGGTATGCGCAACGACAGAATATTCCGGCGGGATGCGCGCGAGCGTCTGTTGTACAATGTTTTGCTCCGCCGTACTTTTTCTGATGAAATGGGGGAAGGTGCGAGACGGCGCAAGCGGCGAGCTGATAAAAAACACGAAAGCCGCAACGACCGCCAGACCCCAGGGGACTGCTCCCGAAATGCGGGAAAATCGCTTCTGCACGGTTTTCATCCCATATATGCCGGCCGCCACCAGACCTGGGATGACGAGCGCATCGTACTGGTACGCGCCTGAAAATTGCGGCCCGTAACCGGTGAGCAGATTTTCCAGCAATCCCGGCACCGCTATGAGCAGTGCCCATCCGCCCAGTAGCGGCAGAAAGGCCAGCGGTAGCAAAAGCCAGAAGAGATAGGCGAGCTTTTCCGGTGAAAATATGACTGAGAGGACGCGTAGCGGATGCGAAACAATTCCCACCGCGACCTGTGCGGGT